>DAMAFT010000073.1:0-10984 GCA_031995805.1 Massilia sp. | reverse complement strand
TGCCGACCCAGCACGGCGAGAGCCTGCTCAAGCCGGCCAAGCGCATCCTCGACGAGACCGAGAGCCTGTTCATCCGCAAGTCGCCGTTCGTGCCCGAGCAGGCCGCGCGCACCTTCCACATCGCGGCGCCGGACTACCTCGACACGCAATTCCTGCCCAACGTGGTGGCCGGCATCCGGCGCGGCGCGCCCAACAGCCGCGTCGCGATCCACCACCTGGGACCGGGCAACGACTACCTGCGCATGCTGTCGGACGGCGAAGTCGACCTGGTGATCGCCAACTGGGACGAGCCGCCCGCCCACCTGCACATGTCGAAGCTGTTCGAGGATCCGATCGTCTGCACCATGCGCGCCGACAGCGCCTACGCCCGGCGCACGGCCGGCGACGCCATGACGCTCGAGGATTACCTGACGCTCCCGCACGTGGCGCCGGCCGCCATGCTGCCCGGCTACCACGGCGTGATCGACGCCTTCCTGGAACGCCAGGGCCTGCAGCGCAAGGTGGCGGTGGAGTCGCCCTACTTCGGCCTGATCCCGTACATGCTGGCCCAGACCGACCTGGTGCTGACCACCGGCCGCCAGTTCATCCGCTTCTACGAGAACACGCTGCCGCTGAAGAACTTCACGGTGCCGCTGAAATTCCCGCCGATGCGCTTCTACCAGCTGTGGCACCAGCGCGTGCACCAGTCGGCCGAGCACAAGTGGCTACGCGACCAGGTAACGGCGGCGGCCAGGGCGCTGGTCAAGCGGTGATGTTCATGCGTGCTCGATGTGCAAAAGTGGGGTGAACGCGTGGACGGCATAGCCGCCCATTCTCCGCCGGATGCAAGTGAGGTGAACGGGTCCCCGTCCACGAGTTCAACTATCGTATGAACGTCCGTAGGAGTGCACAACCCAATCCACCGAAATCAAGCGCGCAACACATCTCGTCATACCGGTTTCAATTAGTTCGTCGTATCGGTTCCAATTAGCTCTTAGCAGGAAGCCGTTCCACACAGCCACCGCCCTATCGCGAAGGTTTTGCGAACAGGGCTGCGGTCAATGAAGATCCCTGCGATCTTCATTGACCGCCATGTCGTTACCTGTCTTTCTGCCCAGCTTGGCTGCTGCAGACGCAGGATTCTACAACAGATCAATTTTTCGTTAAAAAAATTTAACTAAATTTTTGATTGCCAAGGATTCGACAAATCGGCAAATATCATGTATGCACCGAGTGTAGGTTATCTTCTTTTTGTGCAATTCGAGTTTCCACAGAAAAATAGATCACTGCAACGCTCAATTGTGCAAAAAAATTATTTCGGCAAATTACCGCTGCGGCAAATCCACAGAGCGCAATAAGCAACAACAGAAAGGTTAACCAAAGATTGTTTTTGGCTTCTCCGCTACGAGGTAAAGCCTTTCTTAAGAAATTCGAATAAATCAAGAAGAATGGAACGCTCGAAAGAAAATACATGATACCTCCTACTGCTACTATAGAGGAAAAAGTAGTTGAAGGTATAAAAAGCAAACCAATGGTTATAAATATAACAGAGCAATAAAATATGTATCTCTCACCAAATCTCATAATGATCCCGTATCTGATCTTGGTTAAATTGCATATTGTAATGTTTTCGCAAAATTGGAAAATCTTTGAAGAAGCGCTACAAGAGCGCTTTTTCATTATAGATGCATTGTCATGTCCTGAAGTCCTACAATAGTCACTTCATGATGATCCACCAACGAAATGTGCTCGGATGTGTCAAAATATGTGGAACCAATTTTTGAAGCCAAAGTGTCAATAGGTGCTGGTACACTTGCTGGCTTTACCTCGACATGCCCAGTTTTGGGTGGAGTATCCCCGGGAGTTGGTCCACTAGAACCGGTATTTCCCGATCCTGCTGAGCCGCCTCCACCATGTGAGTCTTGGAGATATTCAACAGATTTTTGGCAGCCCGAGTTAACGGCAAAGCTGATGAAGGTTGGTAAGCCAGGCACTGCTTCAACAAGGCCGTCGGATAAAATAACTATTGTTGCGGTTACGCCTATCGAAATAAGGCTACATGAGGCTACCACACCGGTATTCCAACTAGCAAATTTTCCTTCCGAAGTAGAAAGAGTTACTGTGGTGGTATGATTGGTTTCTTGATTGAAACTTACAGAAACCCCCATACCTAATGCAATCGTTGTCTTCGCAGTTACGCCAAATCCTTCACATGCTCATTGTGTTTACATTGAAAATACAAAAACCTTTACTAGCCGGCAGCTATCATACGTTAAAAAAAATGTTAAATTCTATCGAATCTTCACGCCAAGGACTTTGTTGCATCAATAACCCGAACGCATATGAAATCCGGCTCCCATATATATTCGCGACATGATTACTATCACAGGGTATCTCTTGGCTGTTAAGTCCGGTGGATTAATTGCGCGCCATATACGCATCATCATCGCCGACGTATGAACCGGCGCGTGCCACGATTTATCATCGCCTGCTTCGATAGGGAATCCATGCCATGACCACACTCGCCGACCTGAACGCCCTCCCCGTCCCGGACTTCACGCAAGCCCTGCGCGGCATCTACGAGCACTCGCCCTGGATCCCGCAGCGCGCCGCCGCGCGCCGTCCTTTCGCCGGCGTCGCCGCGCTGAAGCTGGCGCTGCAGGATGCCGTCGACGCGGCCACGGACGACGAGCGCCTGGCGCTGCTGCGCGCCCACCCGGAGCTGGCCGGCAAGGCCGCCATCGCCGGCGAACTCACCTCCGAATCGACGGGCGAACAGGCGGCCTCCGGCCTGGACCGCTGCACGCCGCAGGAATACGCCGAGCTGCACGCGCTGAACGCCGCCTACGGCGCGAAGTTCGGCTTCCCGTTCATCTTGGCGGTGAAGGGGCCGACCGGCCGCGGGCTGGCGCGCCGGGAGATCATCGCCACCTTCCGCCGGCGCCTGGCGAACCCGCCGGGCGCCGAGATGGCCGAATGCCTGCGCCAGGTGCACCGCATCGCCGAGATCCGCCTGAACGCCCTGCTCGGCGTCGAGCTGCCGTTCGGCCCGGCGATCATGGACTGGGCCGAACGGCTGGGCGCCATCAGCGACGACGAGACCGGCCTGACCTGCGCCTACATGACGGACGCGCACCAGCGCACCGCACGCCAGCTGCGCGACTGGATGACGGAAGCGGGCATGGAAGCGCACGTCGACGCCGTCGGCAACGTGGTCGGGCGCTACGCCGCGGCCGATCCGGGGGCGCAGACGCTGCTGACCGGGTCGCACTACGACACCGTGCGCAACGGCGGCAAGTACGACGGCCGCCTGGGCATCCTGCTGCCGCTGGCGCTCGTGCGCCACCTGCACGCGCGCGGCGAGCGCCTGCCCTTCCACCTGGAGGTGATCGGCTTCGCCGAGGAAGAAGGCGTGCGCTTTCGCAGCACCTTCATCGGCAGCAGCGCCGTCGCCGGCCGCTTCGACATGGGCGTGCTCGACCTGGCGGACGCCGACGGCGTCACGCTGCGCGCGGCGCTGCAGGAAGCCGGCCACGATCCGGCCGCGATTGCGTCGATCGCGCGCGACCCGGCGGCGCTGCTCGGCTACGTCGAAGTCCACATCGAGCAGGGGCCGGTGCTGCTGGAGCGGGGCGTGCCGCTGGGCGTGGTCACGGCGATCGCCGGCAGCTCGCGCTACCTGGTCGAGCTGGAAGGCACGGCCAGCCATGCCGGCACGACGCCGATGGGCATGCGCCGCGACGCCGCCGCCGCCGCCGCCGAGATCGTGCTGCTGGTCGAGCGCCGCTGCGCCGACGGCACGGCGCTGGTCGGCACCGTCGGCCAGCTGGCCGTGCCCGGCGGTTCCGTCAACGTGGTGCCGGGACGCTGCCGCCTGTCGCTCGACATCCGCGCCGCCGACGACGGCGCGCGCCTGGCCGCCGTGCGCGACGTCCTGGACGGCATCGCCGGCATCTGCGCGCGGCGCGGCATCGAACATCGCGTGGAGACCCTGGTCGAGGCGGCGGCCGTCCCCTGCGCGCCGCGCCTGATGGCGCAGCTGGGCGCAGCCGTCGAACGCGCCGGCCTGCCGGCCTTCGCGCTGCCGTCCGGCGCCGGCCACGATGCGATGGCGCTGGCGCCGCTGACCGACGTGGCGATGCTGTTCACGCGCTGCGGCAACGGCGGCATCAGCCACAATCCGCTCGAGACCATGACCGCCGACGATGCCGACGTCGCCGCCGCCGTGCTGCTCGACTTCCTGCATCACGTCGCTTGAGGAGTCCCGCCATGCCGTTGACCTGGACCGATTCGACCGCACGCGTCGACTGGGAAGAACTGTCCGCGCTGTACCGCGCCGCGCCGCTGGCGCACAAGGAGCCGGCCCTGCTGCGCACCGCGTTCGGCAACAGCATGTTCAAGCGCTTCGTGTTCGACGGCGACCGGCTGGTGGCGGCCGGCCGCGTGCTGGCCGACGGGGTCGATGTCGCCTACCTGTGCGACGTCGCCCTGCTGCCCGCCTACCAGGGCATGGGACTCGGCAGGCAGCTCGTGGCCGCACTGCTGGACTGCGCGCGCGGCCACAAGAAGATCTTCCTGTATGCGGTGCCGGGCAAGGAAGGTTTCTATGCCGGCCTGGGTTTCCGCCGCATGACGACGGCGATGGCGCTCTTCGAGGACCAGGCCGCGGCCGCCGCGCGCGGCTACCTGCACGCGGAGTGAACGTCAGCGCGCCGCCGCCAGCGCCGGCAGCACCAGCCCGCTCAAGAGCTTCTCGCTCAGCTGGTGCGCGCCGCGTACCTGGTAGTTGGTGGTGGTGACGACGACCACCGCGTCCAGTTCCGGCAGCACGTAGACCTTGTTGCCGCCCATGCCCGACATCGCATACGTGGCCACCTGGCGGCCATCCAGCGCGAACGGCTGCAACCACCACAGGTAGCCGTAGTCGACGCCTTCGCGCGCGTTCGCATGCGGCGCGGTCGAGCGTTGCACCCAGTCGCGCGCCAGCACCTGGCGGCCCTGCCAGCGGCCGCCGTCCAGGTACAGCTGCCCCAGCTTCCACAGGTCGCGGGTGCGCAGTCCCAGGCTGCCGCCCGTCATCGCCGTGCCCAGCGGCTGGACCTGCCATTTCACGGCGTCGATGCCGAGCGGCGCGAACAGCACCTCATTGGCAAAGTCCGGCACGCTGCGCCCGGTGGCGCGCTCCAGGATCGGTCCGAGCAGCGTGACGCCGGCCGTGCAATAGCTGAACGCGCGGCCGTAGGGCTGCTTGTCGGGCGGCGGCACCCAGTCGGGAAAGCCGCGCACCGGCAGGTCGAGGTAAAAGCGGCTCCAGTCCTCGACCAGGTACATGCGCTCCTCGTTGCCGCGCGAGTACTGGTTGTCGTCGTCGCACTCGAGCAGGGAACTCATGGTCAGCAGGTCCTCGACCGTGATGCGCGCCTTGCGCGGGTCGGGATGCGCGAGCGGCATGCGGTCCGCGAACCAGGGCAGCACCGGACTGTCCGTGCGCAGCAGGCCGCGCTCGACGGCGGCGCCGACCAGCATGCCGGCCACCGTCTTGGTCACCGAGCGCGTGTTGCGCAACGCGGCGGCCCCGCCGGCGTCGAAGTAATGCTCGTAGACCACCTTGCCGTGGCGCGCCGCCAGCACGCTGGTGACCTGCTTGAACTCGCCCGCGCCCACCGCGGCGGTGACGGCGTCGAAGTCCGCGGCCTGTGCGCCCAGGGCCGCCGCCCCCAACAGCGCGCCCGTCATCAGCCTGGAAAATCGCTTCATGGTTCCTCCGCGAGGGAAAAAACGGCAGTCTAGCCGGGGGCCGGCGGCAGCGTCTTGTATCCTTCGAACATGCGGCGCCGCCATGCGCCGGGCGGCATGCCGAAGCGCTGGCGGAAGGCGTGGGTCAGGTGGCTCTGGTCGACGAAGCCGGCCGCCAGGGCGATGTCGGCGATGCCCAGGCCGGGCCGGCGCAGCATGGCGCAGGCGCGTTCGATGCGGCGCCAGCGCAGCAGTTCGCCTGGCGAGCAGCCGAGCAGGTCGCGGAACACGCGCGCCAGGTGCACCGGATGCACGCCGGCGGCATCGGCCACGGCGCCGATCGACAGGCCGGCGTCGCCGGCGCCGTCCATCACGGCCGCATACGCATGGCGCAGCCAGGACGGCGGCTGGCGCACGGCGGGCGCCGGCGCGGCGTCGGTATGCGCCAGCAATTCCCACACGCCCGCCTCGAGCAGCGCGGCGTCGGGCGCGCCCTGCATGGCGCGCGCCAGTCCGAAGGCGCTGCGCAGGCAGGGCGGCCGCTGCAGGTAGCTGGCCCCGGCCGGGATCGCGCGCAGGCCGTCGGCGCCGGCGAGGCGCGCGGGGTCGATCGAGACCGCCATGAAGCGCCCCTGCCCACCCAGGAAGCGGTCGCGGTGGGTGGTGCCGGGCGGGTTGTAGACCAGGGCCGGCGCCGGCGCGAATTCCGGCGCGCCGCGCGCCTGCGAGATATACACGCCGGCCAGCACCAGCACGTAGTGCGCTTCCTCGTGCGTGTGCAGGCGCACCTCGTGTTCCGCCGCGCGCGCCTCCAGCACGCTGAGGTCGAACACGCCGCCCTGCGTGCGGTCCTGCCACACGCCGTAGAACTGGCCGGGGCGCAGCAGGACCGGCATCGCGTTCTCCGGCCTTATTCCCGGGACTGGTTCGCGGCCGCGATCCAGCGCCCGACCCGGGCTTCCAGGATCGGCAGCGGCAGCGTGCCAGCGCCCAGCACCACGCCGTGGAAGGCGGCGTAGCTGAACTTCGGCCCCAGTTCGCGGCGCGCGCGCTCGCGCAGTTCCTGGATCTTCATGGCGCCGATCTTGTAGCTCAGCGCCTGCGCCGGCCACACCATGTAGCGCTCGATCTGGTTGACGGCCTGCGCCTCGTCGTAGCCGAGCGTCTCCATCGCATACGCCACCGCCTGCTCGCGCGACCAGCCCCGGGCGTGCATGCCGGTGTCGACCACCAGGCGCACCGCGCGCAGCAGCTCGTCGTTCAGGTGGCCGTACAGGGCGGCCGGATCCTCGTACAGGCCGAATTCCCGGCCCAGCGTCTCGGCGTACAGCGCCCAGCCCTCGGTGTAGGCGGCCGCGCTCGGGTGCTCGGTGAAGAACTTGCGGAAGTCCGGCAGCGGCAGTTCCTTCAGCAGCGCCGCGTGCAGGTGGTGGCCCGGCACGCCCTCGTGCAGGAACAGCGTGGTCATGTCGACCGTGCTGTATTCCTTCGGGTCATTGACGACGGCCCAGAAGGTGCCCGGATGCGAACCGTCGGCGGCCACCGGGGTGTAGTGGTCGGACGCGGTGGCGCGCGTCAGTTCCGGTTCCAGCTGCACGTCGAGCTGCGCCTTCGGCAGCAGCGTGAAGTAATCCGGCAGCTTCGCGCTGACGGTCGCGTACAGCGCGCGGTAGCGCTCCAGCACCTGGGCGTCGGTGGCAAACGGCTTGAAGCGGCGCTGCGCCGCGACCCATCGCGGGAAGGTGTCCGGCGGCCCGTCGTAGCCGAGCTGCGGCGCCAGCGCCGCGATGCCGGCGCGGATGCGCGCCACCTCCGCCAGCCCCAGCGCGTGGACCTGGTCCGGCGCCAGGTCGAGGTTGGTGTTGTTGCGGATGCGCGCGCGGTACCAGGCGGCGCCGTCCGGCAGGGCGCCGTAGCCGGCCGTCGTGCGCCCGGCGGGCAGGTAGTCCTTGTCGAGGAAGTCCACCAGCCGCCCCAGCGCCGCGTCGATGCGCACGCACGCCTGGCGGTAGCCGGCTTCCAGCGCGCGCCGGTCGGCCTCGCCGAAGCCGGCCGGCATGTTGCGCACCGGGGTATAAAACACGCCGGCCTGCGGGTCGCTGCTGCGCAGCTGGCGGAACTGCGGCAGCATTTTTTGCGTGATCGCCTTCGGCTGGACCACGCCCCTTCGGATCCCCTCCCCCATGTTGGCGATGGCCTGGTCGATCCAGGCCGGCAGCTGCTCCAGCCGGGACAGGTAGGCGCGGTACTGGGCCGGCGTGGCGAGCGGCTGCGAACCGGTGCCGCCGGCATAGTTGGCCAGGGTACTGGGCACGTTGTCGAAATGGTTCAGCGGCAGCAGGTGTTCCGGGAAGCGCTCCAGGTCGAGCTGGCTGCGGATCTCGGCTTCCAGGATGTCGCGGTCGAGCCGCTGGTCTTCCGACAGGCGCCGGCCGTCCAGCGCCGCCAGTTCCTTCAGCAGCGCATGATTCTGCGCCAGCCAGCGCGCGCGCACCTGCGGCGCGATGGCCATGCCGAGCTGGTCGTCGTAGCGGCCGTCGCCGTTGGCGGTGGCGTACAGCAGCGGATCGAAGCGGGCGCGCCCGTCGTAGAAGCGCGCTTCCAGGCGCGCGAGCTGGCGCGCGGCGGGGCTGGCGGTGGGGTTCGCAACTTCGGCAGTGGCCGCCGCGATGGCGCCGGGCAGCACGGCAAGGGCCGCGCTCGGGAGCAGAGACAGGGCGAGCGACAGGGCGCCGGTCATGACGAGGGGCGTGGCGGCACGCGTGAAGGTGGACATGGACATCCTTTTTTCTTGAACTGGCAAAAAGGATACAACAGCCCGCGGCCGGCGCGGCAGGTTTCGGGCTGCGCCGCTCACGTCCCCGGCGCCGTCGCCTCCTGGCCGTGCCGGCCCGCCAGCTGCGCGATGCGCTCGACCAGCAGCCCGGCATCGACCGGCTTGGCCAGGTAGTCGGAATAGCCGGCGCCCAGTGCGCGCTCGCGGTCTTCCTGGCGCGTGAACGCCGTCAGCGCGAGCGCCGGGATCGCCCCGCCGGCCGTGCCGGCACGGCGCCGGATGCTGCGCATCAGCTCGTAGCCGTCGATGCCCGGCATGCCGATGTCGCTGACGATCACGTCGGGCCGTTCGCGCTCCAGCAGGTCGAGCGCGCGGCCGGCGCCGGAGGCCGCCAGCGTGGATGCGCCGCTGTGCCTGAGGATCTGTTCCAGCACGTCGAGCGTGTCGGGCGCGTCGTCGACGACCAGCACCTTCACGCCCGACAGGTCGGCCAGCGCGTCCGCCCGGGCCGGCGCGGACGTGCCGGGTGCGGCCGCCTGCGCCGGCGCCGCCGCGGCCTGCGGGCGCAGCAGCGGCAGGCGCACGGTGAAGGCGGCGCCGGCATGCGCGCCCAGGCTGTCGGCCTCGATGGTCCCGCCGTGCAGCTCGACCAGCTGGCGCGCGATCGACAGGCCGAGCCCGAGGCCGCCGTGGCGCCGCGTCACCGAGGCATCCTGCTGGCGGAAGCGGTCGAACACATAGGGCAGGAACTCGGGGGCGATGCCGATGCCGGAATCGATCACGCGCAGCACGACGTCGCCGCGCTCGCGTCCCAGCGTCACCTGCACGCTGCCGCCGTTCGGGGTGAACTTGACGGCGTTCGACAGCAGGTTCCACATCACCTGCTGCAAACGGGCGGGATCGACCAGCACGTCGCCGATGCCGCGGTCGATGTCGGTGCGCAGCACGATCTGCCTGGCCAACGCCGCCGGATGCACGGTGCCCAGCGCGCTGTCGACGATGCGCGCCGGGTCGGCCGCCTGCACCTCGATGCGCAGGTTGCCGGACACGATGCGGCTCATGTCGAGCAGGTCGTCGATCAGCTGGCCCTGGGCGCGCGCATTGCGTTCGATGGCGTCCAGGCCGCGCCTGGCGGTGGCCTCGTCGCGCACGCCGCGCTGCAGCATGCCGGCCCAGCCGGCGATGGCGTTGAGCGGCGTGCGCAGCTCGTGCGACAGCGTGGCCAGGAACTCGTCCTTCATGGCGCTCAGGTGCTCGGCCTCGTCGCGCGCGGCGCGCTCGCGCAGCAGCAGCTGGCGGCGTTCCTCGGCCATGGCCTGCGAGACGGCCAGGATGCGCGCATTGGCCTGCAGGCGCGCATCGAACACCGACGCCGCCAGCGCCAGCGCCAGCACGCACAGCGTCGCGATCACCACCAGCGCGGCCACGCCGGAGTGGTCGACGCCGGCGCGCGCCGCCATGCAGACGCTGTCGGCCGGAAAGTTCGCCGCCGCCATTCCCGTATAGTGCATGCCGGCGATGGCCGCGCCCATCGCCATCGCGGCGCCGGCGCGCGGCAGCCATACCCGCGGCGTGTTGCGACGCAGCCGGAACGCGATCCACAGCGCCAGCGCCGACGCCCCGATCGCGATCAGCACGGACAGGGCGAACAGCCAGGGATCGTAGACGATGCCGGGCTGCATGCGCAGCGCGGCCATGCCGGTGTAGTGCATGGCATTGATGCCGATGCCCATCAGGACGGCGCTGACGAGCAGGCGCGTGCGGCTCAGTTCGGCGCGCCCGGCCTGCCACAGCGCCAGGCCGGAGGCGGCGATCGGCAACAGCAGGGAAATGGCGGTGATCGGGACGTCGAAGCCGAGCGGGATCGGCAGGCGGAACGCGAGCATGCCGATGAAATGCATGGCCCAGATGCCGGACCCCATGGCGACGGCGCCGCCCGCGGTCCAGGCCAGCGTGGCCCGGCCCTGCGACTGGGCCACCCGTCCCGCGAGGCCGAGCGCCGAGTACGAGGCGACCATCGCGACCACGATGGAAACCAGTACCAACGACGATTCGTAATATCCACTCAGCATGACGGTCCTGTCTGTGATCGGCGGCCCGGCAGAGCGCACGACGACGCTATGCTATCACCGCGCACAGGCCGCGGCGCGACAGGGCAATAAAGTATTACATCTGGAATATTACCCTTCAGATTGCCCAGCCCCGTCGCGCGGATGCGCCGCCTGCGGCGCGGCCATGGCGCGGCCCCTCATCATCAGTCCGTACACGAGCGCGGCCAGCGCGACCCCGACGAACCAGGCATAGGTGTACAGCGTCCTGAAGCCGGCGCCGACGTCCGGGAACGCCTGGGGGAAGGCGGCGTTCACGAAGCCGGGGAGGTTCGGCAGCACGCCGGCGGCGAAGGCGGCCAGGGCGGCGACGTTCCAGCCGCGCAGCGGACCGCCGGCATAGGCGTAGATGCCGTCGTCCCGGTACAGCTGGTCGACCGCGAGC
>DAMAFT010000072.1:0-10987 GCA_031995805.1 Massilia sp. | reverse complement strand
GGTTCTGCTGGACGTAGTTCCACACCAGGTCGTTCGGCCGCAGCGCCGAGAAGGTGGTGGCCAGGTCGCGCCCCGGCATCAGCCCGCCGCGGCCCAGTTGCTGCTCGCGCAGCATGACCTGGGTCTCGTCGACGAACACGTCGAGCACGCCGGTATCGGCGAAATCGAGCAGCGTGGTGAACAGGCTCAGGCTGGCCGCCGGCTTCTGGCCGCGCGCGGCCAGCACGGCCAGCGCCGTGGCGGCGATGGTGCCGCCGACGCAGAAGCCGAACACGTTCACCTTCGGCTGGCCACTGACCTCCCTCACCACGTCCAGCGCGCGGATCGCGCCCTGCTCGACGTAGTCGTCCCAGGTGGTGCCGGCCAGCGCCACATCGGGATTGCGCCAGGACACCATGAACACCGTATTGCCCTGCTCCACCATGTAGCGCACCAGCGAATTTTCCGGCTGCAGGTCGAGGATGTAGAACTTGTTGATGCAGGGCGGAATCATCAGCAGCGGCACTTCGTGCACCGTGTCCGTGACCGGCGTGTACTGGATCAGCTGGAACAGCGCGTTCTCGAACACCACCGTGCCCGGCGTGACGCCGACGTTGCGGCCGACTTCGAACGCCGATTCGTCCGACTGCGAGATGCGGCCCTTCTGCATGTCGGCCAGCATGTTCTGCAAGCCCTTGGTCAGGCTCTCGCCCCTGGTCTCGATCATTTTTTGCTGGGCTTCCGGATTCGTGGCCCAGAAGTTGGCCGGCGACAGCGCATCGACGATCTGCTGCACCGCAAAACGGATCTTCTGCCTGTCCTTCGACGGCGCTTCCACCGCTTCGGCCAGCGCCACCAGGAATTCGGAATTGAGCAGGTAGGAGGCGACGCTGTAGGCCGACATCGGGCTGGCCGTCCACTCTGGCGCGGCGAAGCGCCTGTCGCTGAAGGACGGCAGCTTGCCCATGACGAAATCCTGCCACAGCTTCATGGCCTTCTGCATGTAGTCGTCGCGCAGCGCTTCCAGCCTGGCCGGGGCCAGGCCGGCGCCGACGTCGCCCAGCATGCGCACCAGGGGCGCGAAGCCGGCCGCCCCGTTCGTCGCGCCGGCGCCGCCGGTCATGCCGGCGACGTTCGGCAACGTCATCCAGGATTGCCAGGCGGAGGGATCGGAAAACTGCGACATCCAGGAAGCGGCCAGGGCCTGCGGCGAAGCGTCGTTCGTGTTCATAGGGCGTCCATTGTGTAGAATCGGGTCGTCAACCGGAGGAGTCGAATCGCATGTGGATCGTTGCCATAGGATGGATGTACGTCGTGACCCTGATGGCGGCGACCGAGCCGACAGTTGTTGCCGGCATTATGACTTTTTTCTGCTATGGCGTGTTGCCGTTGTCGCTCGTGCTGTACCTGATGGGTGCGGGGCGCAGGAAACGCCGGCGCGCGGCGGCGGCAGCCACCGATGCCGGCGCCGCAGAACAGCGTGCGCCGGAGTGACACGGCGCCCGCCCCTCACTGGGTCTTTTATTTGATCCAGACCAGGCTGGCCTGGCGGCCGGAGATGCCGTCGCGCCGGTAGGAATAGAAGGTATCGGCCTCGGTGGCCGTGCAGCGCCCGCCCCCGTGCACGCGCAGCACGCCGGCGCGCGCCAGCATCTGCCTGGCCAGCGCGTTCATGTCGGCCAGGTACTTGCCGGGACGGCCGGGATAGGGCCGGAAGGCCGCCGCGGCCTGGCCCGGCAGCGCCGCGGCGAAGGCATCCAGCACGTCCGGCCCGACCTCGAAGGCAGCCGGGCCGATGGCCGGCCCGAGCCAGGCCGTGATCTCGCCGGCGCCGGCGCGGCGCATCGCCGCCACCGTCTCTCCCAGCACGCCGCCGGCCAGGCCGCGCCAGCCGGCGTGGGCGGCGCCCACCACCTTGCCGTCGATGTCCGCGAACAGCACCGGCAGGCAGTCGGCCGTCAGGATCGCGCAGACGATGCCGGTCGCGGTGGCGACGCTCGCATCGCCCGTGCGCACCGGGCCGCCCGCCTGCACGCCGGCCGCGTCGACGACGGCGGCGCCGTGGACCTGGGCGATCCAGGCCGGACGCCCCGGCAGCAACGCCTGCAGGCGCGCGCGGTTGGCCTGCACCGCACCGGCATCGTCGCCCACGTGCAGCCCGAGATTCAGGCCGCCGCCGCCCTGACCGTCGCCGTACGGCCCCAGGCTCGCGCCGCCGCGCCGCGTCGTGGCCAGCGCGCCGATGCCGGCCGGCAGGTCGGGCCAGTCGGGCAGCAGCACGCCGCCGTCGAGGTTTCCCGCGTCGACCATCAAGCCGCTTCCGGCTCGTCGATGCCGGCGCGTTCGAGCAGTTCGGCGAAATCCGCCGCCAGCGGCACGACCCACTCCACGTGCTCGCCGGTTGCCGGGTGCGTCAGGCCCAGGCGGCGCGCCTGCAGCGCCTGGCGGTGGAAGAAGGTGCGCAGGTGCTGCTTGCCGTAGACGGTATCGCCGACCAGGCTGTAGCCCAGCGACTGCATGTGCACGCGGATCTGGTGCGTGCGGCCCGTCTCCAGGCGGCATTGCACGAGGCTGACCGGGCGGCGGTCCAGTTCTCCCGTCGCCAGCAGCTCGTAGTGGGTGATGGCCGGCTTGGCCATCGGCGCGTTCGACACGGCCATCTTGACCCGGTCCTTGGGGTCGCGGCTGATCGCCGAATCGATGGTGCCGGACGGGCGCGGCGTGCCCCACACCAGCGCGAAATACTCGCGCTTGACGGTGCGCGCCTGGAGCTGGCGCACCAGGTCGGTCTGGGCGGCCAGCGTCTTGCCGACCACCATCAGGCCACTGGTGTCCTTGTCCAGGCGGTGCACGATGCCGGCGCGCGGCACCGACACCAGTTGCGGGCAATGGGCCAGCAGGCCGTTGAGCAAGGTGCCGGACCAGTTGCCCGAGCCCGGATGCACGACCAGGCCGGCCGGCTTGTTGATCACGATGATCGCGTCGTCCTCGTGGACGATGTCGAGCGCCATCGCTTCCGGCGCGAACGCGGTATCCTCGGGCGCCGGCTGCGGCTGCACGACGACGGCCTCGTCGCCGAAGGCCGTGCCCTTGCCCTTGGCCGGCTTGCCGTCGACGGTGACGTGGCCCTCCTCGAACCATTGCTGCAGGCGACTGCGCGAGAACTGCGGCACGAGGCCGGCGATGACCTTGTCGAGGCGCTGGCCGCAGTGTTCCGGCTGCAGTTGCAGGGTGATCGGGGAATAGTCGGGCGCACCGGCGCCGGCCTCCAGCTCGGTGAGCTCGGTGTCGAGGTCGTCGTCCAGGTCGGGGTCGAAAGGCATTTCCGCCGAATTCGGCGCAGCAGTTAATATCACGTCAGTCCCATCGGCTATAATCAGCCGTTCGTTGAATCTCAGGACACCGCGGCAAGCGCGGCGCCCTCTCGGTAAAACTCTCTTGCAAATAGCTTATGCAAAAAAAATTGTCTGTTTTAGTCCTGACTAGCGCCCTGCTAAGTTTGTCCGCTTGCGGTTTGTTACCGGAACGAAAAGACGAAACGAAGAACGTGTCAGCCTCGAAATTATACGACGAGGCGAAGGAAGAAATGGCTGGCGGTCATTACGAAGCCGCCATCAAGCTGTTCGAACGCCTCGAATCGAACTATCCGTTCGGCACCTACGCCGCCCAGGCGCAGATGGAGATCGCCTACGCCCACTACAAGGCCCAGGACCAGGCCGAGGCGCTGGCGGCCGTCGAACGCTTCATCAAGCTGCACCCGAACCATCCGCAGGTCGACTATATGTACTACCTGCGCGGCCTGATCAACTTCAACGACCAGATCGGCTTCCTCAGCTTCATCTACTCGCAGGATCCGTCCGAGCGCGACCCCAAGGCGACCCGCGAAGCCTTCGCCGCGTTCAAGGAACTGGTCGACAAGTTCCCGAACAGTAAATATGCGCCGGACTCGATCGAGCGCATGAACTACCTGATCGACGCGATGGCCAAGTACGAAGTCCACGTGGCCAACTACTACTACCGCCGCGGCGCCTACCTGGCCTCGCTGAACCGCGCCCAGGGCGCCGTGACGCAGTTCAGCCAGTCGGCCGCGCGCGAGGAAGCGTTGTTCATCATGATCCGCTGCTACGACAAGCTGGGCATGTTCGACCTGCGCGACGACACGCAGCGCCTGTTCACCCTGAACTACCCGGACAGCCGCTTCATGGGCGGCAAGGGCTCGGGCGAGGCGCCGTGGTGGAAGTTCTGGGCCAAGTCGGGTCCGCGGCCATCGCCGAAGGACGCCGCGCAGTAAAGCGAAACGCCTGCGATTGCAGGCGTTTTTCATTATCGGTTCAGGCGTCGATCCGGCGCCGGAACACCCAGCTCTTCGCGGTCGACGCCTCCGGCGCGAACGCATAGCCGTCGACGTCGAACGCCTTCAACTGCTCGGGGTCCGTGATGCCGTTGACGGCGGCGTAGCGCGCCATCATGCCGCGCGCGCGCTTGGCGAAGAACGAAATGATCTTGTACTTGCCGTTCTTCCAGTCCTCGAACACGGGCGCGATCACCGGGACGTCCAGCAGCTTCGGCCTGACCGACCTGAAGTACTCTTCCGATGCCAGGTTGACGAGGGCAGTGGCGCTGGCGGCCGCCGCGTCCTCGTTGAGCGCGGCCGTGACGGCATCGCCCCAGAACGCGTACAGGTCCTTGCCGCGCGGGTTCGCCAGCCGCGTGCCCATCTCGAGGCGGTACGGGTGCATGCCGTCCAGCGGGCGCAGCAGGCCGTACAGGCCGGACAGGATGCGCACGCGCGCCTGCACGTAGTCCAGCGCGGGGGCCGCGAGCGTGCGCGCGTCCAGGCCCGTGTAGACGTCGCCGTCGAAGGACATCACGGCCTGGCGCGCCCGCGCGTGGTCGGGATGCCAGTCGGCATAGCGCGTCACGTTCAGCACGGCCAGCTGGTCGGAGATGTCCATCAGTGCACCGACCTCGGCCGGCGAATACGGTTTCAAGACCTTGATCAGCTCGGCGGCGCGGTCGATGAAGCGCGGCGTTGTATGCGTGGTGGTGGTAGGAGGCGAGTCGAGGTCGAGCGATTTTGCGGGAGAAAGGACGATCAGCATGGATAAGCGGTACGTGCAGCGGGTAAAATTGCCCACATGATACCCGCTCCACGAAAACCCATCGTCATCGATACCAATGTCTGCCTCGACCTGTTCGTGTTCGAGGACCCGCGCTGGGCGCCGCTGCAGGCCGCTCTCGCCTCCGGCGCCGTGCGCGCCGTCACGCGCGCCGACTGCCGCGACGAATACCTGTTCGTGCTGAACTACCCGCACCTGCCCCTCGACGAGGCGACCCGGCCGCGCGCCGCGGCCCGCTTCGACGCCCTGGTCGAAGTCGTGGCGCCGGATGCGAGGGCCGTGCGCCTGCCGGTCTGCACCGACCGCGACGACCAGAAATTCCTCGAGATCGCGCGCGATGCCGGCGCCGACGTGCTCGTCACCAAGGACAAGGCCCTGCTCAAGCTGGCCCGCCGCGCCGCGCGCGAACACCTGTTCCGCATCATGACCCCGGAAGCCTGGCTGAAGGCCGAGGCAGCCGCCGTGGCAGAATGACGCCATCCATCCACATCGACATCGCCCCCGCGCCATGACCACCCCCGTCCTGCACTCGCGCCTGCCCGCCGTCGGCACCACCATCTTCACCCGGATGTCCGCCCTCGCCGCCGAGCACGGCGCCGTCAACCTCGGCCAGGGCTTTCCCGACTTCGACTGCGACGCGCGCCTGGTGGACGCCGTCGCCGGCGCCATGCGCGCCGGCCTGAACCAGTATCCGCCGATGGCCGGCGCCCAGCCGCTGCGCGCGGCCATCGCCGCCAAGGTCCAGGCGCTGTACGGCCGCGCCTACGATGCGAATACCGAGATCACCGTCACGGCCGGCGCCACCCAGGGCATCGTCACGGCGATCCTGTGCGCCGTGCACCCGGGCGACGAGGTGATCGTCATCGAACCCTGCTACGACAGCTACCAGCCGTCGATCGTGCTGGCCGGCGGCGTGCCGGTGCCGGTGGCGATGCGCCTGGGCGCGGACGGCTACGGCGTGCCCTGGGACCGGGTCGCCGCCGCCGTCACGCCGCGCACCCGCATGATCGTCGTGAATACCCCGCACAACCCCACCGGCAGCATCCTGCGCCAGGCCGACCTCGACGCGCTGGCCGCCATCGTCGACGGCACGGACATCCTGGTGCTGTCCGACGAGGTCTACGAGCACATGGTCTACGACGGCCAGCAGCACGCCTCCGTCAGCCGCCACCCGGTGCTGGCCGAACGGGCCTTCGTCGTCTCCAGCTTCGGCAAGACCTACCACGTGACGGGCTGGAAGATCGGCTACGTGGCGGCGCCGGCGCCGCTGATGGCCGAATTCCGCAAGGTGCACCAGTACGACCTGTTCAGCGTGAACACGCCGATGCAGCACGGGATCGCCGCCTACATGGCCGATCCGGCGCCATACCGCGACCTGCCCGCCTTCTACCAGCGCAAGCGCGACCTGTTCCGCGCCGGCCTGGCCGGCAGCCGCTTCGAACTCCTGCCGGCCGACGGCACCTATTTCCAGTGCGTGCGCTACGACGCCGTCTCGTCCATGCCGGAAGCGGAATTCGCACAGTGGCTCACGCGCGAGGTGAAAGTGGCGGCCATCCCCGTCTCGGCTTTCTATTCGACGCCCAACGAATCGGGCATCGTGCGCTTCTGCTTCGCCAAGCAGGATGCGACGCTGCAGGCGGCGCTGGAGCGGCTGGCGCGCCTCTGAACGGTCGTGCGCTATGCCGTGGCGACCCCAGCGCAAAATCCGAAGCCGGCGTAGAACAGCGCGACGTCGCCGAAACCCGCCTTGCGCAGCAGGGCCTCGTCCTGTTTCGGCACCAGGTCAGCAGGCAGCAGGCCCCGTCGAACGGTCCGGAAGGCGCCACGTCGATCACGCCTTCATGCCGCGCCACGCGGTGCGCCAGCGCCCCCGGCGTCGTGCGGGCCAGGGCCAGCATCGGCGCCGACGGATCGACGCCGTCGAAACGCCAGCCGGGGTAGTCGCGCGCGAAGGCGCGCAATTCCAGCCCGCCGCCGGCGCCCAGCACCAGTTCGCGGCCGGCGCCGGGAACGCGCTCGGCCAGCAGCAGGCCGGCCATCCGCTGCATGTCGGCAAAGCCGGGAACGAGACGCGGCGGGCCTTCCCGGTAGCGGGCCACGGCCTCGGGATCGGTAAATCGGCGCACCGGCAGCCCGCCCGCTTTCACGCAACTTCGATAAGTACATGATGTGCGCACAATCGTGTGCACGACAAGCACGGTGCACGGGTATGCTCGGGCTGCCGCGACGGGCGGCGCCATGCAGGAGCAGCGATGGATGGACAGGCGGTGCGGGCAGGATGGGGCCAAGGCCGGGCCAGCCGGGGACAGCGCGCCGGCATCGGCTTCGTGTTCCTGTGGTTTTTCGTCGGCGGGATCTTCCACTTCACGGCGACCGCTGCCGAAGCGCGCATCGTGCCGCCGTGGATGCCGTGGCCGGTGGCGGCGGTGCTGGTCAGTGGCGTGTTCGAACTGGCGGGCGCCGCCGGCCTGCTGGTGCCGGCCTGGCGCCGCGCCGCGGGGGTCGGCCTGTTCCTGCTGACGGTCGCCGTGACGCCGGCCCACATCTACATGCTGCAGGAGCCGCAGCGCTTCGCGGTGCCGGTGTGGGCGTTGTGGCTGCGCCTGCCCATCCAGGTGCTGTTGTTGTGGCTGATCGCATGGAGCAGCTGGCGGCCGCGCGCGCCGCGGCCGGGGCACTGAGCCGGCGCAGCGAGGTCCGCGCCCCGGCATCGCCGGAACCGGTGGCTTCGCGTCAGTGCCCCAACTGCTGGATGCGCCGCTCGACGAAGCCGGCCAGGTCCTGCGACAGCGTGCCGGTGGCACGTGCCTTCTGGAACGCTTCCAGCGCCTCGGCGTTGCGCTTCTCGGCCTGCAGCGACATGCCCAGGCCCATCCACCAGACGCCGTTGGCGGGACTGGCGCGCACGGCCAGCAGGTATTGTTCGGCCGCCTCGCGGTGGCGCTGCTGGCGCTGCAGCGCGCCGGCCAGGAAGGCGTGGTAGTCGGCATCGTTGCCGGCATACGGCAGCGTGCGCATCAGGACGTCGATGCCGCTGCCGCCGCGCTCGATCTGCAGGCGCGCCAGCAGCATCGCCAGCGCCGGCTGGCGCGGCTCGCGCACCAGGCCGGCCTGCGCCTGGCGCATCGCCTCGTCGCCGCGGCCCGCCTCGACCAGCAGGCCGACCAGGGTCTGGCGCGCCGCTTCGTGGCCCGGCTCGATCCGCAGCGCCTCCTCGAGCGCCGCGACGGTCTCGCCCATGCGGCCTTCCTGCAGGCTGGCCAGGCCGCGCCGGTACGCGTTCTCGGCGCGCTGTGCCGGCGTCTCCTGGCGGCCTTCGGTGGCGGGCGCGTGCTTCGCCGCCTTGGCGGCGGCCGGTCTGTCGCCCGCCGGCTTCGCTGCGGCCGGCCTGGCATCCGCCTTCGCCGCGACCTCGTGCCTGCGCTTCGGTGCGACCGCTTCGCGCACAGGAGAATGCGCAACCGGCATCGGCGCGGCTGCCGGCAGCGGCTGGCGCGTCGCCAGCAATGCCGCCAGGGCGCGCCGCGTCGCGCGCGCTTCGGCGCCGTCCGGCTCCATCGGGGCGATGTCCTTGCCCGCCAGCGCTGCCGGTGCAGCCACCGGCGCCGCCGGCGCATGCACTGCCGGGGCCGGGGCCGGGGCATGGGGCGGCTTAGCCGCGACCGGCGCCGGCGCCACCACGGCCGTTGCCGGCTGCGCACGGTGCAGCTGCTGCCAGCCGAACCAGCCCAGCGCCGCCACGGCCAGCACGCCGCCGGCGCCAATGGCGGCAAGGCGCAGCGGTGGCCCGCCGCGCACCGCCGCCACCGGCTTGATCTGCGAGGAATAAGCGGCCTCGCCGGCCGCGGGCGTGCCGCGCGCGTCGAGGTCCTGGAGCATTTTATTGATGAGGCTCATCGCGTCAGTGCCCAAGTCAAGCCGGCCGCGGCGCCGGCCAGCAACACGCCCGCCGCGCCCCAGGTCCAGCGGCCGTCCCAGGCCGCGTGCCCGCTGGTGGCGATGGTGTCGCGCGCCGCCAGCGCCACGTGCGTGCGTGCGACCTGCTGCCGGCCCTGGCCGTAGCACAGCATCATGGCCTTGTGGGCCAGGATGTTGACCAGGCGCGGCACGCCGCCGCTGGCGCGGTACAGGCGCGCCACGGCGCCGCGCGAGAACAGGCGCGCACCGTCGAAGCCGGCCACGCGCAGGCGGTGCGCCAGGTAGTAATCGAGGTCGTCGCGGCTGAGCGGCCCGAGGTGGTAATGAAAGGTGATGCGCTGCGCCAGCTGGCGGATCGATTGCAGTTCCAGCTTGCGGTTCAGTTCCGGCTGGCCGAACAGCACGATCTGCAGCAGCTTGCGCTTTTCGGTTTCCAGGTTGGTCAGCAGGCGCAGCGCCTCCAGGCTCTCGACGGGAATCGCCTGGGCTTCGTCGAGGCACAGCAGCACGCGCTTGTCGCAGGCGGCCAGCGTCATCAGGCGATCGGTGATCGATTTCAGCAGGCGGTGCTGGTCGACGTCGCGGTCGAGCCGGATCTCCAGTTCGTCGACCAACGCCAGCATCAGCGTGCGCGGCTCCAGGTACGGGTTCGGGATGTAGGCGGTGACGAACTCGGGGCCGAGGGTGGCCAGGAACTTGCGGCACAACAGGGTCTTGCCGGTGCCGACCTCGCCGGTGATCTTGATGAAGCCTTCGCCGTTGCGGGCCGCCACCAGCAGGGTGTTCAGCGCTTCCTGCGACTTCGGGCTGCCGAAGAAGAAGCTGGTGTCCGGGGTGATCCCGAACGGCGGCTCGCGCAGGCCGAAGTGCGCGGTGTACATCAGCGCGCTCCCCGCTTGCGCGGATCGAGCTGCTCGATGCGGCGACCGGCGTCGAGCAGGTCGTCGTTCCAGTTGCCGCCGCTCTCGACGATGGTCGGCTTGATCAGCACCACCAGTTCACGCTTCTGGTTCACGCGCTTCTTCTGGCCGAACAGGTTGCCCAGCAACGGCACGCTGCCGGCGCCCGGCAGTTGCGAGGCATCGTTGGTCGACGACTGGCGCATCAGGCCGCCGATCGCCACCACCTGGCCGTTCTGGCCGCGCACGATGCTGTCCAGCTCCGACGTGTTCGACGCCGCCAGCGGCAAGGTCAGGTTGCCCGCGGTGCCCAGCGCCACGGTCTTCTGCACGGTCGAGACCTGGCTCACCGACGGGTGCACGTGCAGCAGGATATTGCCCTCCTCGTCGATCTGCGGCGTCACGTCCAGCACCACGCCCGAGAAGAACGGCTGCAGGATCACGCTCGGCGTGACCGTGTTGCCGGTGGTGGTCGAGTTGGTGGTGGTGGTCACGCCCGTGACGAAGAATTCGTCGGTGCCGATCTTCAGCACGGCCTTCTGGTTGTTGACGGCGGCCACGCGCGGGCTGGACAGCACGTGGACGTTGCCCTGCGTTTCGAGGAAGGAGATCAGCGCCGCGAAATTATTCGTCTGGACGGCCAGGCCGAACATGGCGCCGGCCGCCTCCGCCGCGCTCGACAGCGAAAAACCGGTGCTGGCCGCCAGCCCCGTGACCGGATCGCGGATGACGGCCGGCTGTCCGCCGCCGAACGGCAACGGGCTGAGCGACGCACCCGGCGCGATGATGCCGCTCGAGACGCGGTTGTCGTGGCTGCTGCGGATCGAGGCGAACGACGCCCAGTTCACGCCGCTCTGGAAGCTGTCGTTCAGCTCCACTTCGAGGATCTTCGCTTCCAGGATCACCTGGCGGTCGACGGCCAGCTGGGTCGCCTTCAGGTAGGCGTCGACGTTGCGCAGCTCGTCCGGCATGGCGCGGATCACGACCACGCCCGACTGCGGGCTGATCACGACGCTGCGTCCGCCGTCCTTGGAGCCGACGATGGCCTCGACCGATTTCTTCAGGTCGCCC
>DAMAFT010000071.1:0-11092 GCA_031995805.1 Massilia sp. | reverse complement strand
GCATGTTCCATCGGCGCTGCAGCAGCCGAGCCTGCGCTGCCGCAGACCGCCGCCAAGTGGCGCCAGGCCGCGGTCGACGACGTCGAGGCGGCGGTCCGGCTCACGCGCGACAACCGCCCGGGCACCCACGACCGCGCCAATCCCGCTTTTCCGGCGCGGCTCGAGGCGGCGCGCCGCGATGCCCTGGCCCTGGCCGCCAGGGTCGACGGCCCGGCTGCCTACACCGCCGCCCTGATGCGCTTCAACGCCACGCTCGGCGACGGCCATGCCGGCATCTTCCCCCAGCTCGGTTCCGCGGCGCAGCCGTCCGTGCGCTGGCCCGGCTTCGTCGCCGCCTGGCGCCAGGGGGACTGTTCGTCCAGGTGTCCGGCGCCGGTGCGCCGCCGGTGGGCGCACAGGTCCTGGCTTGCGACGGCCAGCCGGTCGCGCAGCTCGTCGAGCGCAACGTGTTTGCCTTCGACGGGCGCAGCGGGGAGCCGGGGCGCTGGTGGAGCAGGGCCAGGATGCTGTTCCTCGATACCGGCAACCCGTTCATCGCAGTGCCGGCGCGCTGCCGGTTTGCCGTGGACGGCAAGACCGTCGAGCGCGACCTGGCGTGGCGGGCCGTGGACGAGCAGGCCACGGGCTGGCTCAAGGATGGCTACAACGGGCCGGTGCTGGAAGTCGGCCTGAGCGAGCCGCGCAAGGGCCTGTTGTGGGCGACGACGCCGAGGTCTTTTCCGGGCATTGGCCAGCCGGCGGTCCCTGGCAAGCATCGTCCTGAATACCTGCCAAGGGGGGGGGCAGCGGTATCGCCACGCATGAGCATGGCGTGCCTGCACTACCTTACTTCGACTCGGCAATCCACCGATCCACCTTCTTCTCCAGCAGCGCCAGGGGCAGCGTCCCCTCGCCCAGCACGATCTCGTGGAACCTGGGCAGGCTGAACTTGTCGCCCAGGGCATCCTGGGCGCGGCGGCGCAGTTCCTGGATCTTCAGCGAACCGATCTTGTAGCCCAGCGCCTGGCCCGGCCAGGCCATGTAGCGTTCGGTCTCGCTGCGCGCGATCGATTCCGGATAGCCCAGCGTCTCGCGCATGTACTTGATCGACTGCTCTCGCGTCCAGCCCTTGGCGTGCATGCCGGTGTCGACCACCAGGCGCACGGCGCGCAGCATCTCGTCGTTCAGGTGGCCGAAATAGTCTTCCGGCTTCTCGAACAGGCCCATCTCCTTGCCCAGCGTCTCGGCGTACAGCGCCCAGCCCTCGGTGAAGGCATTGTTGCCGCCGAACTGGCGGAAGTTCGGCAGGCCGAGTTCCTGCATCAGCGCGATGTGGAAGTGGTGGCCGGGCTTGCCTTCGTGCAGGAACAGCGTGACCATGCCGGTGCTGCCGTACTGGGTCGGGTCGTTCACTACCGACCAGAACACGCCGGGGCGCGAGCCGTCGGCGGCCGGCGGCGTGTAGTGGTCGGAGGCCGTCGCGCGCGACAGTTCCGGTTCCAGGCGCAGGTCGAGCGGGATCTTCGGGCGCAGCGTGAACAATGCCGGCAGCTTGGTGTCCAGCACGCCGTCGAGCTTGCGGTAGACGTCGATGACTTCCTGGTCGGTCTTGAACGGCTTGTACTTCGCCTGCTCCGAGACCCAGGTCGGCAGGCCGGCGGCCGGACCGTCGTACCCCATCTGCGGGCCGATGCGCGCGTATTCTCCCTGGATGCGCGCCACTTCCTGCAGCCCGGTCTGGTGGATGCGTTCCGGCTGCAGATCGGTCGTGGTCTGGCTGGCCACCCGCACCAGGTACCAGTCAATCCCCTGCGGCAGCGCGCTCCAGCCGGTGCTGCTGCGGCAGGCCGGGATGTATTCGCGTTCCAGGAAGTCGGCCAGGCGCTTCAAGGCCGGATTCAGCTTGGCGTCGATGGTGCCGCGATAGCCGGCCGCGAGGGCCTTCCGGTCCGCGTCCTTGAACGCGGCCGGGAAGGATTTCGCCGGCGTGTAGTAGATGCTGTCCTCGGCGCGCGCGGCTACCAGCTGCCTGAACTGCGGCAGCGCGGACACCATGATCGCCTTCGGCTGCACGACGCCGCGCTTCATCCCTTCGCGCATGTTGGCGATGGCCTGGTCGATCCACGGCCCCAACTGGTCCAGGCGGCTCAGGTAGGCGCGGTAGTCCTTGACGGTGGACAGCGGCTGGGCGCCCTCGCCACCGGCGTAGTTCGCCAGCGTCACCGGCAGGCTGTCCATCTGGTTGATCGGCAGCAGGTGCTCGGGGAAGGGCTCGAAGCGCAGGGCGGTCTGCAGTTCGTAGTCGAGGATGTCCCAGCTGGTCCGGTCGCGCTGGGCCAGGCCGGCGCGCGGGATCGCGTGCAGGCGCTTCAGGAAGCCCTTGTACAGCGCGAACTGCGCGGCGCGGTTCTGCGGCGCGATCGACATGCCGAGCTTGTCGGCGAAGCGGTTGTCGCCGCTTTCGCCGGCCGACACGGGGTCGAAGCGGGCCAGCGCGTCCCAGTAGTCGTCGGCCAGCTTGTTCAGCTGCTTCGATGCTGCGCTGGCGGCGGCCGCCGGCTTCGCCGCCGCGGCATTGTCGGCGGCAGCGGCCGGTGCGCAGGCGATCATGGCGGCGCAGGCGATCGCGCCCAGTTTCAAGAGGTGTTTCATGTGGTCGTGTCTCGTCGGGGAAAAGAGCAGGCGGCGCCAGACCCATCCCGTGCGCCGCCGGTGGCCCGGTCGTTACCGGGCGTCGTTCAGTAGCTTGCCAGCGGCGCCAGCTGGCCGCCCTTGAAGGTGTACACCGTGACGGCGGTCTTCTTCAGGTTGCCGCCCGCATCGTAGCCGTAGGTGCCGGCCACGCCCTGGTAGCTGGTGGCGTGCAGCGCCTTGCCGACGGCGGTCGCGTCGGCCGCGCCGGCGCCCTTGATGGCCTGGGCGATGAACATGGTCTGGTCGTAGAAGGCCGGGGCGTAGACGTCCGGCTCGCGCTGGAAGCGCTGCTTGTAGCGCGTCTTGAAGGCCGGGCCGCCGGCCTGCTTGTCGAGCATGGCGCCGGCCTGGGCGCACATGACGTTCTCGCCGACGGCGTCGCCGCCCAGCTTGGCCATCTCGGGGCTGCACAGCGTGTCGCCGCCGAGCAGGCGCACGTTCGCCATGCCGAGCTGCTTCATCTGGCGCGCCATCGGGGCGCCCTGCGGCGCGTAGCCGCCGTAGAAGATGGCGTCGACCTTCTGGGCGCGGAACGCGGTCAGGATGGCGGAAAAGTCGCTGGCCTTGTCGGTGGTGAACTGGCGCCCGGCCACGACCAGGCCCGAGGCGCGCGCCTGGCGCGCGAATTCGTCGGCGATGCCCTGGCCGAAGGCGGTGCGGTCGTCGATCACGCCGACCGTGCGGATCTTGAGTTCCTTGGCGGCGTAGGACGCCATCGAGGCGCCGACCTGGGTGTCGCTGGCGACGATGCGGAACACGCCCGGGTAGCGCGACTGCGTGATCTTGGGGCTGGTGCCGACGGTCGACATCAGGATGCCGGCATCGTTGTAGACGCGCGCGGCGGGAATCGCCACGCCCGAGTTGTACGGGCCCAGCACGAACTTGACGCCGGCGTCGGCGAACTTCTGCGCCACGCTCACGCCGGCCTTCGGGTCGCCCTGGTCGTCCTCGGACAGCAGCTCGAAGCGCAGCACCTTGCCGCCGGCCTTGATCTTCTGCGCGTTGAGTTCCTCGACGGCCAGGCGCACGCCGTTCTCGTTGTCCTTGCCGGCAAAGGCGTTGGCGCCCGACAGGGGGCCGCTCACGCCGATGCGGACGACCTGTTCCTGGGCTTGCGCCGCGGCGCCCAGTGCGACCAGGCCGGCGGCCAGCGCGATGGTGAATTTCGATGGCATTGCCTACGTCTCCGTTGTAATCCGAACGGCCGCCATCATCGCACGATCATGAGGCTATCGCAAAAGGCACACGGCGGCGTTGCGGCGCCTCGCCGTGCACTCGCACTGTCTTCGGCACCGCGCCTTGCCCTGTACCTTTTGCGACAGCCTCGCATGCGGGCAAACGGAAGGTCAGGCCGGCAAGCCGTGCGAGATCAGTTCCAGCGGCAGCGCGGTGGTGCTCTTGATCTGCTCCATCGAGAACGCCGAGGACACGCCGGACAGCTGCGCGGTCTTGATCAGTTTCTTGTAGAAGCGGTCGTAGCCGTCGATATCGGTAGTGACGACCTTCAGCAGGTAGTCGACGTCGCCGCTCATGCGGTGGAACTCCAGTACTTCCGGCAGCGCGACTACGGCGGCGGCGAAGCGCTCCAGCCATTTTTCGTCATGCTCGTTGGTGCGCACGCTGACGAACACGGTGACGGGCAGCCCGACCTTGTGGCGGTTGACGATGGTGACCCGGCTTTCGATATATCCGTCTTCTTCCAGGCGCTTGACGCGCTTCCAGCAGGGAGTGCTGGACAAGCCCACTTTTTCGCTCAGTCCGGAAATCGACAGGGTCGCGTCCGCTTGCAGGGCGGCAAGAATCGCACAATCGTATTTGTCGAGTGAGTTCATTATTTCCGTCCTGAGTTTGGAGAATATTTATTCTTCTGCCGAAGAAAAATTAGTATTCTTTAGTACGTCCAATTCGGCATGAGTACGTAACATATTACTCAACAATGAAGCGCATGGCGCATTTTTTTTGGACTTTTAGCAATTATTCACATGACTCCGGACCTCTACCTCGATGCAAACGCCACTTCTCCCGTGCTGCCCGCCGCGCTCGCGGCCGCGCTGGACGCCATGGAGGAACGGTTCGGCAACCCGAGCAGCAGCCATGCGACCGGCCTGCGCGCGAAGCGGATCCTGGACGAGACCCGGGCGCGGGCGCGCCGCGTGCTCGGCGCCGGCGCCGGCCGCGTGCTGTTCACCAGCGGCGCCACCGAAGGCATCCAGACCGCCGTGCTGTCGGCGCTGTGCGCGGTGCGCGCGCGGCGCGCGGCCGGGGAAGCCACCGGCGACCTGCTGCTGTATGGCGCCACCGAGCACAAGGCCGTGTCGGAAAGCCTGGCGCACTGGAATGCCCTGCTCGGCACCGGCCTGGCGCTGCAGGCGCTGCCGGTCGATGCCGACGGCCGCCACCGCCTGGACGTGTTGCGCGAACTGGCGCCGCGCGCCGCCATGGTCTGCACGATGGCCGCGAACAACGAGAGCGGCACGATCTCCGACCTGGACGGCATCGCCGCCGTGCTGCAGGAAGCCGCGCCGCAGGCCTACTGGATGGTCGACTGCGTGCAGGCGCTCGGCAAGCTGGCGCTCGGCCTGGCCGCCACGCGCATCGACTACGCGCCGTTCTCGGGCCACAAGCTGTACGCCCCGAAGGGCATCGGCATGCTGTACGTACGCGAAGGCGCGCCGTACACGCCGCTGATGATCGGCGGCGGCCAGGAAGCGGGCCAGCGTTCCGGGACCGAGAACATGGCCGGCATCGCCGCGCTGGGCGCCGTGCTCGCCGCGCTGGAAGACGGCCGCACGTTCCGCACCCACGCGCAGCTGGACGACATGCGCGCCCGGCTGGCGGCCGCCCTGCGCGACGCCTTCCCCGGCATCGTGTTCAACGCGCCGTTCGAGCACGCGCTGCCGACCACGCTGAACTTCGCCGTGCCGGACGTGGCCAGCAAGGAACTGCTCGACCTGTTCGACGCGGCCGGCATGCGCGTCAGCGCGGGCTCGGCCTGCTCGGCCGCCAAGGCCGCGCCCAGCTACGTGCTGGCGGCCATGGGACTGCCGCTGTGGCGCAGCAGCGGCGCCGTGCGCCTGTCCTTCGGGCCGCTGGCCGACGACGCCTTCATCGACGCCGCCTGCGCACGCATCCGCCGCTGCGGCGCGGCGCTGCGCGAGACCGCGCTGGAAGCCGCCGGCGCCGGCGCCGGCGTGCTGCAGCTCAGCCATGAGGGACGCCATGGCTGGATCGTGTTCGACGGCGCGGCGCGCCGCGCCGTCGTGATCGACCCGCCGGCGGCGCTGGCGGTGCGCACCGCCGCGCTGCTGCGCGCCCAGGGACTGGAGGTCGCCGCCGTGCTGGGAACGGACGGCGGCGCCGACGGCGCGCGGGCGCGCGGCCTGCTGCGCGCGGCGCTGGGGCTGGAAGCGAGGGATCCCGGCGACCTCGGCTGGCCGCAGGACGCGATCGCGGTCGCACTGGAAGACGGCCGCCGCGTGCCGGCGCTGGCCATCGGCGCCGAGGTGCTGGCGCGCGTGGGAAGCGGTTTCCTGCTGGGTGCGGCGGCGGACGGCATCCTGCCGGCTTGCGCGGTGCGCCTGGCCTTCGTCGGCGCGCAGGACGAGCAGGACGTGGCGGGCGCCATCCATCCGGGCACGCTGCTGTGCCGCGCGCTGGACGCCGGCGGCGTGCCGTTCGGCCCCGCGTCCGGCGCGGCCGACGGCGCGCCGGGCCAGCTGCGGCCGGAAGCGCTGGCGCCGCTGCTGGACGGCGAAGACGACGCGCTGGTGGTCGACGTGCGCGAGCCGGGCGAGGTCGCGGTCTGCACCGCGCCGCTGGCGCCGCGTGCGCTGCGCCGGATCCCGCTGTCGCGCCTGGCCGAGCATGCGGCCGGCCTGCTGGCCGATCCGCGCCCGCTGGTCTTCGTCTGCCGCAGCGGCAACCGCAGTGCGCGCGCGGCCCTGTGCCTGCACCGCCTGGGGCATCCGCGCGCATCGACGGTGGTCGGCGGGCTGGCGCTGGCGCTGGCGGGCGAGCATTGATCGTCGGTCCGTACCGGTCGTTTTCCGCCTCGCCGGCGTGATTTGGACGCGTGGACGGGAAACCCGTCCACCCTACGTTCGCTAGCGCACAGTCATCCCATCCACAATCTCCTAGCATGGCAATAGCCGTGCGCCCCGCCTCGTTCCCTTCCCGCCGACTGGCTGCATCCGCGCGCACGCCATCACCGAGGTTCCTGTTGAAACAAGAAAAAGATCTCCAGCCCGCCGCACAAGGCGCCGGGCAACCCCCTGCGTCTGCGCCCGCCCTCGCCAACGACGATGCGCCGCTGCGCGCGGAAGTGTTTTCCGCCGCCCAGATGGCGGTGCACGGACGCCGCCTGGCGGCGCGCCACCAGATCGCCGCCTCGCCGGGCAGCGCCAGCCTGCTGGACCGGCTGGCCGACAATGCCGCCGTCATCGCCGAGGCCTGCACCGGCCTGACCCGTGCCGCGAATGCCGGCGTGCGCCTGGCGCCGGCCGCCGAATGGCTGCTCGATAACTACTACCTGGTCGAGGAACAGGTGCGCATCGCGCAGCACCACCTGCCCAAGGACTACAGCCGCGAGCTGCCGCGCCTGGCCGACCTCGATGCCGGCGGCGTCCCGCGCGTCTACCAGCTCGCGCTGGAAGTCATCGCGCACGGCGACGGCCACCTCGAGCCGGAAAGCCTGGCGCGCTTCGTCGCCGCCTACCAGGAAGGCGCGCCGCTGGCGCTGGGCGAACTGTGGGCGATCCCGATCATGCTGCGCCTGGCGCTGATCGAGAACCTGCGCCGCATCGCCGCGCGCCAGACCGACAACCGCACCCAGCGCGAACAGGCCAACCGCTGGGCCGACCGCATGGCGGAAAAGGCCGACGAGCGGCCCGGCGACCTGATCCTGCTGGTGGCCGACATGGCGCGCGAGGTGGAACCGATGGGTTCCGGCTTCGTCGCCGAACTGACCCGGCGCCTGCAGGGCCGCAGCGGGCCGCTGACCCAGGCGCTGCAATGGATCGCCACGCGCCTGGCCGACGAAGGCCGCACCATCGAGCAGGCGGTGCAGGCCGACATCGGCCAGCAGGCCGCCGACCAGGTCTCGGTCGCCAACAGCATCGGCAGCCTGCGCCTGCTCGACGTCACCGACTGGCGCGAATTCGTCGAGACGATGAGCACCGTCGAGCACGCGCTGCGCGGCGACCCGGCCGGCGTCTACGGCAAGATGGACTTCACCACGCGCGACCACTACCGCCACGTGGTCGAGCGCCTGGCGCGCGCCAGCGGGCGCGCCGAGATCGAGGTCGCGGCGGAAGCGGTGGCGCTGGCCGCCGACGGCGCCGCGGCCGGCCAGTCCGGCCAGTCCGGCCAGCGCATCGGCCACGTCGGCTACTGGCTGACCGGCAAGGGACTGCCGCAGCTGGAGCAGCGCCTGAACATGCAGCCCGGCTTCGGCGCCGCGCTGCGCCGCACGGGCCGCGCGCGTCCGCTGCTGTCCTACCTGGGCGCGATCGGCACCTTCACCGCCTTGTTCACCGCCGCCATCGTCGTCCACGCGGCGCTGGGCGGGGCGGAGCACTGGCTGCTGGTCGTCATCGGCGTGCTGGGTGCGGTCGGCGCGAGCCAGCTGGCGCTGTCCCTGGTCAACCTGCTGGCCACGCGCCTGGTGCTGCCGGCGCCGCTGCCGCGCATGGATTTCAGCGAGGGCATCCCGGGCGACGCGCGCACGGTTGTCGTCGTGCCGTCGCTGCTGTACAGCCGCGCCAACGTGGCGACGCTGTGCGAGGCGCTGGAAGTGCGCTACCTGGCCAACCGCGACCCGCACCTGCGCTTCTGCCTGCTGACCGACCTGGCCGACGCGCCGCAGCAGGAGATGTACGGCGACGCCGAGCTGGTCGAGCAGGCGCGCGCCGCCATCGCCGCCCTGAACGACAAGTACGGCGCCGCCGCCGGCGCGCCGTTCCTGCTGCTGCACCGTCCGCGCACCTGGAACGAGAGCGAGCAGGCCTGGATCGGCCGCGAACGCAAGCGCGGCAAGCTGGAAGACCTGAACGCCTTCCTGCGCGGCGGCGCGCGCGAGCGCTTTGCCGTCGTCGAGGGCGACACCGATACCCTGGTGGAGACGCGCTACGTGATCACGCTGGACGCCGACACCCAGCTGCCGCGCGACGCCGCGCGCCAGTTCGTGGCGACCATGGCGCATCCGCTCAACCACCCGGTGCTGAACGCCGAGGGCAGCCGCGTCGTCGACGGCTACGGCCTGCTGCAGCCGCGCGTGACCACCTCGCTGCCGCTGGAGAACGCCTCGCGCTACGAGCGCCTGTGCAGCGGCGAGCCGGGCATCGACCCGTACACGCGCACCGTGTCCGACGTCTACCAGGACCTGTTCGGCGAAGGTTCCTTCACCGGCAAGGGCATCTATGACCTGGAGGCCTTCGAGCGCGTGCTGGGCGGCCGCCTGCCGGACAACCGGGTGCTGTCGCACGACCTGCTGGAAGGCTGCTACATCCGTTCCGGCCTGCTCAGCGACGCCCAGGTGGTGGAAGCCTACCCGCCGCGCTACAGCGACGACGTCAGCCGGCGCCACCGCTGGATCCGCGGCGACTGGCAGCTGGCCGGCTGGCTGCGCAACAAGGCGCCGCTGCCGGACGGGAAGCGCGGCCCCAATCCGCTGGCGCCGCTGGCGCGCTGGAAGCTGTTCGACAACCTGCGCCGCAGCCTGGTGGCGCCGACGCTGACCGTGCTGCTGCTGGCCTGCTGGGCGCTGCTGCCGGCGCCGGCGTTCTGGAGCGCGGCGATCCTGTCGGTGTTCTTCCTGCCGTTCTTCCTGGGCGCCCTGATCGGCCTGGCCGACAAGGCGCACGACATCCCGTTGCGCCAGCACCTGCTGAACTGGGCGCAGGGCGCGCGCATCGGCCTGGGCCATGCCGTGCTGAACATGGCCTTCCTGCCGCACGAGGCCTGGTACAGCCTCGACGCCATCGCGCGCACGGCCTGGCGCATGCTGGTCTCGCGCCGGCGCCTGCTGGAATGGCGCGCGTCGAGCCTGTCGCGCTCGAGCACCGACATGGAAAGCAACTGGCGCAATATGTGGTTCGCCCCGGCCTTCGCCGTCGGCAGCGCGATGCTGCTGACCTTCGTGAATCCGCCGGCGCTGTTCGCCGCCGCGCCGCTGCTGCTGCTGTGGTTCCTGTCGCCGGTGCTGGCCTGGTGGGTCAGCCTGCCGCTGGAACGCCCCGCGCACCAGTTGCGCGACGAGCAGCGCCTGTTCCTGCACACGGTGGCGCGCCGCACCTGGGCCTTCTTCGAGGACCACGTGGTCGCCGAGGACAACTGGCTCCCGCCCGACAACATGCAGGAACACCCGGCGCCGGTGATCGCGCACCGTACCTCGCCCACCAACATCGGCCTGGCGCTGCTGGCCAACTTCACGGCCTGGGACTTCGGCTACGTGGCCGGCGCCGAGCTGCTGCAGCGCACCCGCGCCACGCTCGGTACGATGGGGCGCATGGAGCGCCACCGCGGCCACTTCTACAACTGGTACGACACGCAGACGCTGGCGCCGCTGCTGCCCATGTACGTGTCAGCCGTCGACAGCGGCAACCTGGCCGGCCACCTGCTGACGCTGGCCGCCGGCCTGGAGCAGCTGGCCGACCGGCCGGTCGCGTCGCAGCGCGTGCTGGACGGCATCCGCGACACGCTGCGCGTGGCCGAGGAGCATGCGACGGACGCGCCGGCCGTGCGCACGGCCCTGGCGGCGCTATGGGACCGCCTCACGCCGGAGCAGTGCCGCAACGCCGATACCCTGCCGGGCCTGGCCGAGTGCCTGGGCGGACTGGCGCGCGCCACGGCCGAGCTGCACGCCGCGCTGGCGCCCGACACCGACGCGCTGCTGCGCGCCTGGACCGCCAAGCTGGCGGCGCAGGCCGGCGCGGCGCACGCCGACCTGCTGGCGATGGCGCCGTGGATGCGCGCGGTCCACCAGTTCGTCATCGATTCGACGCTGACGCGCATCCCGACCTTGCGCGAGCTGGCCGCCTTCGACATGCGCGCACCGGGCGAGGACCTGGACGCCGACGAGCGCGCACGCCAGCTGCAACTGGCCGCCATGGTGGCGGAAGGGCGCACCAACGCGCGTGCGCGCCTGGACGAGATCGCGCTGCTGGCGCGCCAGGCACGCGAGTTCGGCGCCATGGACTTCGGCTTCCTGTACAACGCCGACATCGACCTGATGGCGATCGGCTACAACGTCAGCGAACGCCGCCTGGACGGCAACAGCTACGACCTGCTGGCCTCGGAAGCGCGCCTCGGCTCCTTCGTCGCCATCGCCCAGGGCCAGTTCCCGCAGGAGCACTGGTTCGCGCTGGGCCGCCAGCTGTGCCTCGTCGGCGGCCAGCAATTGCTGCTGTCGTGGAGCGGCTCG
>DAMAFT010000070.1:0-11147 GCA_031995805.1 Massilia sp. | reverse complement strand
GACTTCGCCGTCCAGCTCCAGCACCAGGCGCAGCACGCCGTGCGCGGCCGGGTGCTGCGGACCGAAGTTCAGGGTGTAGTTCTTAAGCTCTGCCATTATTTCATCCCGTAGGTTTCTTCGCGGATCACGCGCGGAATGTTCTCGCGCGGTTCGATCGTGACCGGCTGGTAGATCACGCGCTTCTGTTCGGGGTCGTAGCGCATCTCGACGTAGCCCGAGATCGGGAAGTCCTTGCGGAACGGATGGCCGATGAAGCCATAGTCGGTGAGGATGCGGCGCAGGTCGCCGTGGCCTTCGAACAGGATGCCGAACAGGTCGAACGCCTCGCGTTCCGGCCAGTTCGAGGAACGCCAGATGCCGGTGACCGAGTCGACCATCGGCATGTCGTCGTCCGGGCAGAACACGCGCACGCGCACGCGCCAGTTGTGCGTGATCGACAGCAGCTGCGACACGACCGCGAAACGCGGGCCGTCCCAGGTGCCTTCGCCGTAGGACTGGTAGTCCACGCCGCACAGGTCGATCAGTTCTTCGAAACGGAGCGTGGGGTCGTCGCGCAGCGTCTTCATCGCGGCCAGGTAACCGGCGGCCTTGACCACCACGGTCGTTTCGCCGAGCGCCGAAGTAATGGCTGCGCCCTCGCCCAGCGCATTCTTCAGGGCGAGTTCGAGGGCTTCGAGTTTTGTCGTCATTGTTGGAACCAGCTTGGTTTAACGCGCGATCGTATTGGTGCGCTTGATCTTGTTCTGCAGTTGGATGATGCCGTACAACAGGGCCTCGGCCGTCGGCGGGCAGCCCGGCACGTAGACGTCGACCGGGACGATGCGGTCGCAACCGCGCACCACCGAGTAGGAATAGTGGTAGTAGCCGCCGCCGTTGGCGCACGAGCCCATCGAAATGACCCAGCGCGGCTCGGCCATCTGGTCGTAGACCTTGCGCAGCGCCGGCGCCATCTTGTTGCACAGAGTGCCGGCGACGATCATCACGTCGGACTGACGCGGCGATGGACGGAACACGATGCCGAAGCGGTCCATGTCGTAGCGGGCCGCGCCCACGTGCATCATCTCGACCGCGCAGCAGGCCAGACCGAACGTCATCGGGAACATCGACCCGGTACGCGCCCAGTTGATCAGCTTGTCGGCTGTGGTGGTGATGAAACCTTCGTTTAATACGCCTTCAATTGCCATGGCTTATTCCCAATCAAGGGCACCTTTCTTCCAGATGTACCAGAAACCGACGACGAATTCGGCGATGAAGACCATCATCGTGACGAACCCGGCCCAGCCCAGCTCGCGCATCGAGATGCCCCAGGGGAAGAAGAATGCCGTTTCCAAGTCAAACAAAATAAACAGGATCGCGACCAGGTAATACCGGACGTCGAACTTCATGCGCGCGTCTTCGAAGGCTTCGAAGCCGCATTCATAAGGGGAGAGCTTGGCCGCATCGGGACGGTGCGGACCGACCAGGCGGCCGAGGAGCTGCGACGCGACACCGACGACGGTGCCGATCACGATAAAGAGCAGGACGGGGAAATAATTCTCGAGGTTCACGCTGAAGCCTTCTTGAACGATCGGTTGATAAAACACTGCATGGACAGCAGTACCGCATCGCGCAACCCTGGCTTCGAGCCTTCCACCAGGATCGTACGACTTGGAGACCACGAATCACTCAGCTCGCGTTGCCGTACCGACCCTAAAGGCTCGCCGTATCTTGCATACGGCCGGGCTTCTCGGGCCTGAACCGCCATCGCTTGCGATGGTGCTTCGAAGCCTCCGACAGATCCTCGTAAAAAAGCCAGCTTAGGCAAGGAGCGGAGCTCTGCGCCCTAGCTGGCTTTCTGTATCTTGGTGCCGACGGCGAGACTCGAACTCGCACAGCTTGCGCCACTACCCCCTCAAGATAGCGTGTCTACCAATTTCACCACGTCGGCTGGAGACCAGTATTCTACCCTGCCTTAGCAGCATTTTTCAATGCTCAAATTGACCTACCACAAGGAAAAATACTATTTATTCCAACATTTTTAGAACTGTATTCACAATCCGGCGGCATGAAGGAACCGCTTCGACACACCATGGCGGGCTACCCGCCGTGGATACTACACGTTCCGGCGCGCCGGGCGCGCACGGGCGCGCCTGCGGGCGGAACGCAAAGCGACGACGAATTACTTGGCCGGAGCGGCCGGCACGTCCTGGGTCGACGGCGCCGGCGCCGCGGCAGGCGCCACGGCCGGGGCCGGGACGGTGGCCGGCACGGCATCGCCGGCCGACGGGGCCTTGGCCGGCGCGGCCGGCACGCGGTCCATCACGCCGCCGCTGACGGCGGCCGCATGCGGGCGGTTGCTGCCGAAATAGGCCAGCGTCAAGGTCGAAGCGAAGAACACGGCGGCGGCCACGGCGGTCGACTTCGACAGGAAGTTCGAGGAACCGCTGGCGCCGAACAGGCTGCCGGAAGCGCCGGAACCGAAGGCCGCGCCCATGTCGGCGCCCTTGCCGTGCTGGACCAGTACCAGGCCGATGATGGCCAGCGCGGAGATGACCTGTACGATGACGATCAGATTGAACAACACGTTCATTATTTATTCCATTCCAAGGTTGACTACTACGTTGCTGATGCTTCGCTTCGGACTGCCGGTACTGCCGACCACTGCAAGACGTCGACCCCGCACAGGCGGGGACGACGCTGTATTGCGTTACTGCTTTACTACCCTTGCCTACGCCGATCAGGCCGCGTGAATGATCGCCAGGAAATCCTGCGCCTTCAACGCCGCTCCACCGATCAGCCCGCCGTCGATGTCGGGCTGCGCCAGCAATGCCTGCGCATTTTCCGGCTTCATGCTGCCGCCGTACAGGATGCGTACGCCGGGCGCCGCTTCCGGGTTGCGCGCCGCCAGCTGGGCGCGCAGGCGGGCGTGCACTTCCTGCGCCACGTCCGGCGTCGCGTTCCTGCCGGTGCCGATGGCCCACACGGGCTCATAGGCCACGACGATCCGCGCCACCTGTTCCGGCGCGAGCAGCTCGAGCGCGGCGCCCAGCTGGCCGCCGACCACCTGCATCGTCTCGCCCGCCTCGCGCTGCGCCAGCGTCTCGCCGACGCAGACGATCGGCGTCATGCCCTCGGCCAGTACCGCCTCCGCCTTGCGCGCCACCAGGGCGCTGTCTTCGCGGTGGTAGGCACGGCGTTCGGAGTGGCCCACGATCACGTAGCGGCAGTCGAACTCGGCCAGCATGCTGGCGCAGATCTCGCCCGTGTACGCGCCGCAGGCGTGCATCGACACGTCCTGCGCGCCCCACGCCACCGGCGTGCCCGCCAGCGCGTCCTGGCATTGCTGCAGGTAGGGCGCCGGCACGCATACCGCGGCCTCGGCACGGGCGCCGTCCAGTCCCGCGACGATGCCCTGCAGCAGCGCCGCATTCGCCGCGCGGCTGCCGTTCATTTTCCAGTTGCCTACGATGAGTTTCGTGCGCATCAGACCCCCATCGTCAAATAACCCGTTATTCTAACGGCCGTCACGGAGGCGGTCAAACGATGACCCATTGCCCGGATGATCTCCATGCCGCCTCCTCACGCCGGCGCGACGTCGAGCACGATCTTGCCCACGTGCGCGCTGCTTTCCATCAGCGCGTGGGCCGCGCCGGCCTGGTCGAGCGGGAAGACCTTGTGGATCACCGGCTTGACCTTGCCGGCCGCGAGCAGCGGCCAGACTGTGTCGCGCAGCTCGCGCGCCACCTGCGCCTTGAACGCCACCGGGCGCGGGCGCAGCGTGGAACCGGTGATGGTCAGGCGCCGGCGCAGCACCTGGCCCAGGTCGACGCTGGCCTTCGCGCCGCCCAGCAGCGCGATGATGACGATGCGGCCGTCGTCCGCCAGGCACGACACCTCGCGCGCGACGTAGTCGCCGCCGACCATGTCCAGCACCACGTCGACGCCCTTCCCGCCCGTGATTTCCTTGACGACCGCGGCGAAGTCCTCGGTCTTGTAGTCGATCGCGCGCTCGGCGCCGAGTTCCTCGCAGGCGCGGCACTTGTCGGCGCTGCCGGCCGTGGCGAACACGCGGTGGCCCAGCGCGGTCGCGACCTGGATCGCGGTGGTGCCGATGCCCGAGCTGCCGCCCTGCACCAGCAGCGTCTCGCCGTCCTTCAGGCCGGCGCGCTGGAACACATTGCTCCAGACGGTGAAGAAGGTCTCGGGCAGCGCTGCCGCCTCGACCATCGACAGGCCATCCGGCACCGGCAGGCACTGCGCCAGCGGCGCCGCGCAGTACTCGGCGTAGCCGCCGCCCTGGACCAGGGCGCAGACCTTGTCGCCTTTCTTGAAGTCGCTGCCGGCCAGGTCGCCGTCGACGATCTCGCCGGCCACTTCCAGGCCCGGCAGGTCGGATGCGCCCGGCGGCACCGGGTACTGGCCGAGGCGCTGGAACACGTCGGGCCGGTTGATGCCGGCCGCGTGGACCTTGATGAGGATTTCCCCGGGCTTGAGTTCGGGGAGCGGCCGCTCGCACGGCTGCAGGACCTCGGGGCCGCCGTACTGCGTAATCTCGATAGCACGCATGTCACACCTTGCTTAGTTAAATAAAGAGCAATTGTACGCGAGCGGTCGGCGAGGTCCAAGGGAATGGCGTGGCCGAAGATTGCTGATAACGCTATCAATGCGCAATCCCATGCCACGAGGGTGGAGTGACACAACGCCGCCAGGCAGGCTGGCGGTATCGGCTGCGGCCCCGCGGGCGCAGGAGCGCCGGCCGTCGCGATGCGATCTCGCCGCCCGTGCGGCGCACGCTGGACCCGGCCGGCGCCCGTGGTATCGGTGTTATTGCTTGTCGTTCTTGTGGCTTTGCGCGCCGGCCCTGGCGTGCTGCTCCGGCGTGCCGCCCTGGTTCTGGCCCTGCTGGCTGCCGGCCCGATGCTGGCTCTGCTGGCTGGCGCTGTCGTTCTTGTGGCTCATCGCGCCGGCCCGGCGCGCCTCTTCCGACGTGAACTCGTGGGCGTTGCCGGATGCGTGGGCCGCCTTGCCGCCCTCCGACGCGATCTCGCGCTGCTTCTGCGGATCCATCGATGCGAAACCGCGGTTGCTGGTGTCGCCGCTCTGCTTGCTGCCTTGGTTTGCCATGATTGCCTCCAATGGTTGACTGCTCCCGCAGTCCGCTGGCACGGACCGGGAATATGCCATCGTAGACCCGGCGCGCCGGCCGGGACATGGTAGACAGACAATGTGGTGTAGGACAATCTCCAACCGTGCTGTCGGCAGCCTCCTGACAGCGCCCGGCTGGCCGCCGCTCAGGAATTGCCGCCGCCCGTGCGCGACTGCGTGGGCAGCGGCGTGCCCGGCTTCCAGTGGCGCGACAGCGCCTGCGCCTCCTCGACCTGTTCCTGCGTCATCTGGCGCGCGACGCTGGCGCGCTGCTCGACGGCGTTGCGGTGGCCATTGGCGGCGGCCAGGTTCCACAGCATGTAGGCGATCACCATGTCCTGCGGCATGCCGCCCACGTGGTAGCGATACATCAGGCCGAGGGCATGCTGGGCGTCGGGATGGTCCTGTTCGGCCGCCTTGCGGAACCACTGGACAGCCAGTTTCTGGTCCTGGGGCACCGCGTTGCCGGTGTAGTACATGGCGCCGATCACGTACTGGGCGTCGGCCTTGCCTTGCAGGGCCGCCTTGTAGTGCCAGGAAAAGGCCTGCTTGTAGTCGCGCGCCACGCCGCGGCCCATGTAGTACATCAGCCCCATCAGGTGCTGGGCATCGGCGTTGCCGGCCTTCGCCAGCGGCGTGATTTCCTTCAGGGCCAGCGCATAGTTGCGGGCATTGTAGGCATTGGCGCCTTCGGTGAAGCCCGCCGTGGCGCTACCGTGCAGGCCCAGCGCGAACAGGATCGCAATGGTCAGTTTTCTCATCGTCTCGTTCGGAGCGGATCGCCCTTGCGGGCATGTTCTTGTTCTGCCAATCGGGAATACAGCCGGCTTACTTCCAGCTCACCTTGCCCAGCCCGTCGACCGCGACCCTGCGGTTCGGGGGCTTGCCGTACACGGTGACCGAACCCAGGCCGGACAGGTTCAGGTTGGCGCTCTGGTGCGCCGTGACGCTCGCATTGCCCAGGCCGGACAGGTCGATGTCGACCGTGTCGGCATGGAAGCCCTGCGCGTCGAGGTTGCCCAGGCCGCCGAGGTCGGCCTTGAGCCACTTGGCGCGCCCGCTCAACGCCACGTAGCCGGCGCCGCCCAGGTTCAGCGCCACGCCCTCGCCGTTCAGGCCCTGCAGCTGCATACTGCCGATCCCGCCCAGGCTGGCCGTCACGATGCGGTAGTTGCCCGACACCTTCATCGAACCGGCGCCGTCCAGCGTCAGCTCGAGTTCCTCGCCGGAAAAGCCGGACACCTCGGTCGCCCCCAGGCTCTCGGACGTCACCGCACGCAACGCCGGCAGCACCAGCTCCGCGTGCAGCGCGCCGCGGCGCAGGCGGCCCTGCACGTCGGTGTCGATGCGCAGCGTGTCGCCGCTCTGCTCGATGGTGGTCTTCGCCAGCCAGCGCGGATCGCCCGTCAGCGTCAGCACCGGCGGATTGCCCTGGCGCACGCGCAGGTCGACCGCGCCGTCGAGCTTGACGCGCACCACGCGCGCATCGACCTGGCGCGTCTCGGTGGCGGTGCTGTCGGGCGCGGCCTGCGCGCTGCCGAACGCCGCGCACAGCCCCGCGCATGCCAGCCCGAGCGAAAACACATTGTTCATCCACATCTCCCGCATCCCGTTTCCATTTCCAAAAAATCCATGCAGACAGATTAACGCCGGGGTCCGGCGCTGCCCAGCGAAATGCGACGAACTGCAAAAAAACCGGGCCGAGCGACAGGATGGCGGGACAGGCCTGCGCTTCCACATATTGGAATGTTGGCATGCATTAAAAGAAATAATTACTTTATTGCATTTTGTTACGTTACTATGAAACGCTCCGGCCACCGCCGGACACTTAGCAATCCAGACAACGAGGACATCAATGCGTATGCGCAAAATCTGCCTGTCACTGGCTGGCCTGTCGCTGTCGCTCTCCGCGTACGCCGCGAGCAGCGACCAGTGGACCCTGCCGGTCAACGTCAAGAAGCTCGACAACGGCCTGACGGTCGTCGTTTCCGAAGACCACAGTTCGCCGACCGTCGGCGTCTCGGTCGTCTACCACGTGGGCATGCGGCTGGAACCGCGCAACCGCACCGGCTTCGCCCATTTGTTCGAGCACCTGATGTTCCAGGGCACCCCGAACGCGCCGAAAGGCACGTTCGACCGCACCATCACCGGCGGCGGCGGCCGCAACAACGGCTCCACCCGCCCCGACTTCACCAACTACATCGAGACGGCGCCGGTGTCGTCGCTCGAGCCGATCCTGTGGCTGGAAGCGGACCGCATGAAGACGCTCGACTTCAGCCCGGCCACGCTGAAGAACCAGCAGGACGTGGTCAAGGAAGAGATCCGCGTCAACGTCAAGAACCAGCCCTACGGCGGCTTCTACTGGATCGACATCAGCCAGCTGGCGTTCAAGAAGTGGGAAAACAACCACGACGGCTACGGCAGCTTCGCGGACCTCGAGGGCGCCAGCCTGGACGACGTGCGCGCCTTCCACCGCGACTACTACGGCCCGAACAATGCGGTGCTGTCGATCGCCGGCGACGTGACGCCGGAACAGGGCTTCGCGCTGGCCCGGAAGTACTTCGGCGGCATCGCGGCGCGCCCCACGCCCAGGGCCACCGATTTCAACGAAGGCCTGAACACCGAAGAAAAACGCATCGAGCAGAGCGACGCCCTGGCCCAGGTGCCGGCCATCGCCGCGGCCTGGAAGGTGCCTGAACGCGGCAGCAAGGATCAGGCTCCGATGGCCGTGCTGGCCGAGCTGCTGGCCGGCGACGACGCCTCGCTGTTCTACCAGGGCATGGTCAAGGGCCGCGAGATCGCCCTGAACGTGTCGGGCAGCTTCGGCCTGACCGGCCCGTTCGAGTACGCCGGCCCGACGCTGTTCACCGTGTTCGGCCTGTACAAGCCGAATTCCAGCGCCGACGCCATGCTGGCGGCGATGGACGAGGAGATCGCCAAGGTCGCGAAGGACGGCGTCGACGCCGCCACCCTGAAGCGCGTCAAGACGCGCATGCTGGCCGACTGGAACAACCGCCTGGAAAACTTCCTGAACCGGGCCGACACCCTGGCCAAGCTGCAGACCCTGTGGGGCGACGCCAACGTCGTCAACAAGGTGCCGGGCTGGATCGAGGGCGTGACGTCCGCCGACATCCAGCGCGTCGCCGCCACCTACCTGGTCAAGACCAACCGCACCGTGATCGACCGCAAGCCCGCCGCCAAGGCGCCCGCGGCGCCGGCCACGCCGAGCCCGGCCAACGCGGCAGCGACCGCGCCGGCAGACAAGAAATGAGGAGCGCATCCATGAAGAAACCGATGCTGACACTGGCCGTCGCCGCCCTGTTCGCGGCCGGCTTCGCCCCGGCGTTCGCCGCCGACGCCCCCGCGTCCGCCATGCCGGCCTACGGCAAGGACAAGCCCCTGCCGACCCCGCACATCGCCAAGAAGACCCTGGCCAACGGCCTGCAGGTCTGGGTCGTGCCGCGCGACGGCGTGCCGCGCGTGGACATGGTGCTGGCCGTGCGCGGCGCCGGCTACGGCGCCGACGACGCGGCCCACCCGGGCTTCGCCAGCATGCTGGCCGGCCTGCTCAACGAAGGCACCGCCAGGCGCGACTCGCGCGCCATCGCCGAAGCGGCCCAGGGCCTGGGCGGCTCGGTTGCCGCGGGCGCCGGCAACGACGGCATCACGGTCTCGGCCAACGCCCTGGCCTCGCAGGCGGCGCCGATGATGGCGCTGCTGGCCGAGGTGGCGCGCACGCCATCGTTCCCGGCCAAGGAAGTGGCGCTGGCCAAGGCCAATGCGCTGCAGGCGCTGCGCGTGGCGGAGACCCAGCCGCGCTTTCGCGCCGAACGCGCGCTGAACCGCGCGGTGTACGGCGACCATCCCTACGGCCATACCGATCCGACCGTCGAATCGATCAACGCCACCGGCGAGGAATTGCTGCGCACCGAACACGCGAAGCGCTTCCGTCCGGAACGCGCGCTGCTGGTGATCGCCGGCCGCATCAAGGAAGCGGACGCGCTGAAACTGGCGCAGCAGGCCTTCGGCGACTGGAAGGCCACGGGCACGGCCGCGCCGGAGATCGCGAAAGCGCCGGCCGCCGCCAAGCCGGCGCGCATCGTGCTCGAGCGCGCCGGCAGCGTGCAGTCGACGATCCGCCTGGGCAGCCCCGGCATCGCCGCCACCAGCGCCGACCAGATCCCGCTGCGCATGGCCAGCACCATCCTCGGCGGCGGCTTCTCGAGCCGCGTGAACATCAACCTGCGCGAGGAAAAGGGCTATACCTACGGCGCCTCGGCCGGCGCGCGCCTGCTGCGCGAGGGCGGATCGATCGTCGGCGGCGCCGACGTGCGCAACGAGGTGACGGGCGCGGCGCTGACCGAGTACTTCAACGAGTACAAGCGCATCGGCGCCGACCTGGTGTCGCCGGAAGAGATGCAGATGCACAAGCGCTACGTCGCCGGCGGCTACCTGCTGAGCAACCAGATGCAGCGCGCCGTGGCCGCCACGCTGGCGGCGAACTGGATGGTGGGCCTGCCGGCCGAGTTCCTCGGCCAGTACGTGCCGCTGATCGAGAAGGTCACGCCGGAGCAGGTGCGCGACGTGTCGCGCAAGTACTTCGCGGCCGACAAGCAGTCGATCGTCGTGGTCGGCGACCCGAAGGCGGTGGGCGAGCAGCTCAAGGCCTTCGGCGAATTCACCGTCACCGACAAGTAATTCCGCGCGTCGATGCGACAAGCCTCCCGGGTGCGAGCCCGGGAGGCTTTTTTCGTACCGTGCTCGGGCTTACTTCCTGGCGGACTGCTTCGAACCGCCGCCCGCCGACTGCTTCGTCTCGCCGTGCTCGGCGCGCTGCTTGTTGACGATGCGCGAGGCGACTTCCTCCTCGCGGCCGGGATAGCGGTGTTCCTTCTTGAACTCGGTCTCGAGCTTCTTGTACTCGCGTTCGCGCTTCGGGCTGGCTCCACGGGGCATGGCGGCCTCCATCGTTGATGTCGATGGGGCCAGCCTAGACCCGTTGCGGGCATGCGTTCGTGCGGTGACGCACCCTGGACGGGATGCGGGCGGTGCGCGCCGCCCCACGGGCGCCGGTCAGCCCTGCAATGCCCGTTCGAGGTCGTCCAGCTCGGCCGGCTTGACCAGGTGCGCGTCGAAGCCGGCTTCGTGCGCCTTGCGCCGGTCCTCGGGCGAGCCGTAGCCGGTGTGCGCCACCAGGCGGATCGAGCCGAGCTGCGGATGGCGCTTGAGCATGCGCGCCAGTTCGTAGCCGTCCACGCCCGGCAGGCCGATGTCGAGCACGATCACGTCCGGGCGGCGCGCGCTCGCCAGGTCGACGATCTGCGACGCATCGGCCGTGGTGACCGCGTCGTAGCCCATCTCGGCCAGCAGGAAGGCCATCATTTCCATCGCGTCGACGTTGTCGTCGACCAGCAGCACGCGGCGCTTGCGGCCTTCCTGCGCCGGCTCGTCCTGGGCCGCGGCCGCGGGCGCGGCCGGCGCGGCGGGGACGTCGCCGCACGCCGCCGTGCGCAGCACCGGCAGCTCCACCGTGAAGGTCGAGCCCAGGCCGATGCCGGGGCTGGACGCCGACAGGTGCCCGCCGTGCATCTCCAGCAGGCGCGATACCAGCGACAAGCCGATGCCCAGCCCTTCCGGTGCCCGGTCCGGGGGCACCGCGGCCTGGGTGAACATGCCGAAGATGCGCGACAGGTTGTCCTCGGCGATGCCGATGCCGTTGTCCTGCACGGCGATGCGCACGGTGCCGTCCCGCAAGGCCACCTCGACCTTGATCAGGCCGCCCTTGGGCGTGAACTTGGCGGCGTTGTGCAGCAGGTTGCCCATCGACTGCGCCAGCCGCACGGGGTCGCCCTCGACCCAGATGCGCTGCTGCGGCTCGCTGACGTCGAGCCGGTGCGCGCGCGCGGCGATCAGCGGGCCGGCCGTCTCGATGGCCTGGGCGATCACGTTCTTGATGTCGACCTCTTCGCGGCGCAGCGCGATCTTGCCTTCCGAGATGCGGGCGACGTCGAGCAGGTCGTCGA
>DAMAFT010000069.1:0-11182 GCA_031995805.1 Massilia sp. | reverse complement strand
GAGCGCGCCACCCGGCCCGGCCCCTCCGGCAGCGGCGACAATGCCGCCGAGGTCCTGGATGACATGATGAAGGAGATGAACTACGAGCACTACCTGTACGAGAACTTCGACGACCGGGCCGCGCAGGGCAAGTGGCAGAACGTGCTGGAATTCGTCAACTGGCTGAAGGAGCGCGGACGCGGCGGACGCGACCGCGACGGCGAAGAAAAGAACCTGCTCGAACTGACGCAGATGGTGGCGCTGATGTCGATGCTGGAAGGCCAGGACGAGGAGCCGGACGCCGTGCGCATGTCGACGCTGCACGCCTCCAAGGGCCTGGAATACCCGCACGTCTACCTGGTCGGCTGCGAGGAAGGCATCCTGCCGCACAAGGGCGACGTCGACGATGCCGTCGAGAAGATCGCCGCGCGCATCCAGGAAGAGCGGCGCCTCATGTACGTCGGCATCACCCGCGCCCAGCGCACCTTGCACGTCACCTGGTGCAAGAAGCGCAAGCGCGCCGGCGAACTGGTCCACTGCGACCCGTCGCGCTTCATCAAGGAGATGGCGCTCGACGTCGGCGACGCGCCGCCGAAGGAAAGCGAGATCCTCAGTCCCAAGGAGCGGCTGGCCAACCTGAAGGCGCTGCTGGCCACGCCGAAAGCCTGACGGCCCGGGCCGCGCGTCGATCGGTGCGCGCGGCTGTTCAATGTCTTTGCTGCATGCTTCGATGTATGTACGGCATCACGCGTTGCGCATAAGCCTTGATGGGGTGGCAAGGGTGCGCACGATTGAAATTCTTATTTGACTTCACCTGTCGCGCAGGAAATACTTTCCTGAGGTGACTTTGTCACAATCAATTTCAATACAGCAACCTGCCAGGATCGGAATGCGATTCGTGCAGCGGTGCAGCAGCAAGACGAACCCGCATGGCCACCATTTCCGATATCAAGACGACCCCGCTGTCCGGGCTGAACCACATCGATGCGCTGCTCGACAGCGGCCCCGACTGGAATTTCCTTACGCCGGCAGGCAATGTCCTGCGCTATACCTTTTCGATTGCTTCCGGCAATGAATCGAATACCACCGGCCAGGAAGCCTTCACCGCCTCCCAGCAGGCCGCCACGCGCAGCGCGCTCGCCTATATCGCGAGCCTGACCGGCATCCAGTTCGTCGAGACGGCGAACGGCACCGACGCCGACATCCACCTGAGCAACCTGAACCTGACCCCGGGCAACGTGACGGGCCTGTGCAGCTGGCACAGCAACTACGGCTACAGCGGCAACCAGCTCACCAGCTACATGGCCGACGCCTACGTCTACCTCGACAACGTCGAGTGGCGCGGCCAGAACATGAACCTGGCGCCGGGCACCGAGGGCTACGAGACGCTGCTGCACGAGCTGGGCCATGCGCTTGGCCTGAAGCACCCGTTCGAGACCATCGGCGACAACGCGGCGCAGCTGACGGCAGAGGACAACACGGCGTACACGCTGATGTCGTACACCGACGTCGGCGGCCCGTACTCGACCTACCAGCCGTACGACGTCGCCGCGCTCAACTGGCTGTACGGCGGCGACGGCCTGCGCGGCGCCCTGGGCATCAACTCGACCGCGGGCGGACGCTACATCACGGGCACCAGCGGCGCCGACACCCTTACCGGCACGGCCGCCAACGACAAACTCGAAGGAGACGGAGGCAACGACATGATCGACGGAGGAGCAGGAACCGATACCGCGGTGTTCCGCGGCGCGCGCAGCAACTACACCTTCAGCCCGCTCGCCAACGGCGACGTGCAGGTGACCGCCAGGGACGGACTCGACGGCACGGACATCCTGCGCTCGATCGAGCTGTACCAGTTCGGCAGCGACGGCGCCGTGCGCGCCGACACCGTGCTGGGCGACACCACGCCGCCGGCCGCGCCGCAGCTGGTCGTGACCAGGAACGGCAACGGCTACGTGTCGAACAAGAACCCGAGCGTCACCGGCAGCGCCGAAGCCAACGCCACGGTCAAGATCTACACGACGGACAACGTGCTGGTCGGCACCGCCGTCACCGATGCCAACGGCCTGTGGACCGCGAAGCTGGATGCCTTTGCCGACGGCCTGAACTACAAGATCTATGCCGTGGCGATCGATGCCTCCGGCAATACCTCGACGTCCAGCGCGATCGCCGCGTTCAACGTCGACGCCACCGCGCCACTCGTGCCGACCGCGTCGCTGTCGTTCTCGGCGGGTGCCAACACGGCCACGCTGCGCGGCACCGGCGAGGCCGGCACCGAGATCCAGCTGTGGCGCCTGGGCGCCACCATCGACGACGCCGTCGACATCGCGCATGCGACCGTCGGCGCCGACGGCACCTGGTCGATCGGCACGTCGCCGCTGCCCAATGGCCAGTACAGCCTGCGCCCGGTATCGATCGACAAGGCCGGCAACGCGACCAGCGCCGACACGCTGCTGACGCTGACCGTGGACAGCAGCCTGAACTTGGCCGGTGGCGCCGCCAACGACCGCCTGGTCGCCCCGGGCGCCGGCGACAACGCGATCGACGGCCAGGCCGGCCTCGACACCGTGGTCTATGCCGGCGCGCGCAACAACTACACGGTGGCCAAGGAGGTGTGGGGCTATGGCGTGACCGACAAGGCCGGCAACGGCGGCCACGACGCCGTGCTCAACGTCGAGCGCCTGGCATTCAGCGACGGCAACATCGCGCTGGACGTGGACGGCAACGCGGGCCAGATCTACCGCCTCTACCAGGCCGTGTTCGGGCGTGCGGCCGAGGAAACCGGCCTGGGCTACTGGATCTCGGCCATGGACACCAGCTACACGCTCAAGGGCCTGGCCGACCTGTTCATGCACCAGAAGGAATTCGACCAGCTGTACGGCACGGCGCCGACCGACGCCGAGTTCGTCACCAAGCTGTACACGAACGTGCTGCACCGCGCCGCCGAGGGCGCGGGCTACGATTTCTGGATGAATTCGCTCGGCCTGGGCACCTCGCGTGTGGACGTGATCGTCGCCTTCAGCGAAAGCACCGAGAACCAGGCCCAGGTGATCGGCAGCATCCAGGACGGCATGAAATACGTGCCCTATCACGTCGGCTGAACGCGCCGCCTGCATGGGAATGGGAGCCGCAGGCATAATGCGGCTCTTTTCATTTGCGCGTCCGGAGGACCCATGAGCGACGAAAACCGCTTCATCGACATCGAAATCAAGCTCAGCGAACAGGAAAACCTGGTCGACACGCTCAACCGCACCGTCTACGAGCAGGCCCGCCGCATCGACCAGCTCGAGGCGATGGTCGCCAAGCTGGCCGAACACGTGCGCACGCTGCGCGACGCCGGCCAGGGCCCGCTCAACGAACGTCCGCCGCATTATTAAGCCCGTAGGGTGTGCACCCCGTGTGCACCGAATGCCTGCTGTTGACGAAAGGACACCACTGCGGCATCGTAAGGTCCCCATAGCAAGGAACAGGACGCCATGACACCCAGCAGCGCCGCGCCGGCCGCCGGCACGCCGGCCCTCCACGCAGCGCCGCTGCCGCCGATGTTCTACGTGGTATCCCGGCGCAAGCTGGCGATCCTGTACCTGGCCACCTTCACCCTCTACACGTTTTATTGGTTCTACCAGCACTGGAACCTGTACAAGGGCCGGCATCCGCGCGCGAGCATGTTCGGCACCACGATCTGGCCGGTGCAGCGCGCCATCTTCCCGATGTTCTTCACCCACGCGCTGTTCGCCAGGATCAGGGCCCACGGCCGCGGCGTGCCGCGGGTCGCGCGCTGGCACGCCGGCTGGCACGCCACCGTCGCCGTCGTGTGGATGGTGCTGTCGGAAGTGGTCGACCGCCTGGTCGGCGGCACGGCCGGCGACGTGGTGTCGATTCTTTGCATTTTCCCGTTGCTGTTCCTGCTGCTGCACGCCCAGCGCATGGCCAACCTGGCCTGCGGCGATCCGGACGGCGCGTCGAACGACCGGCTGACGGGCGCCAACAAGCTGTGGATCGGCATCGGCGCGCTGGCCTGGCTGGCCGCCATCGCGGGACTCTTCATGCCGGAACTGGGAACGGGAGGTTGAGCCGGCCTGGATTGCGGCCAGGTGGCGCAGCGCGGCGCTTGTGCTAGAGTGCGTTTTTCGCAAGGGTACATCATGAGCAACAACACCACCGGTCCGGAATTCTGGCATCGCGCCAACGCCGTCGTCAATGTCGCCAACGACCAGTGCGCGTCGGCCCACCCGAACGAGGTCGGCGCCTCGACCATGTTCGCCTCGGCGCGCTTCAACGCCTTCGTCGTCGCCAAGACCACGGGCAGCGCCCAGAACATGGCGCTCGAGAAGGAACACGTGATGGCCTACCTGACCGACCAGTACCGCAAGATGCTGGAAGACAATCTGGACGATTTCGCCCGCAACTACGAACGCTATATGGCGGGCGATTCGCCACGCTGAGGCGAAAGCATGCCCATGCCGTCGTCCCGCGCATCCTGGGTCCGGCGCCTGGCGCTCGTGGCGGCGCTCGGCGCGTGCGCGGCCGTATCCGCAGCCGGCGGAGAACCCGATGCATGGCGCGACGCCGGCATCGAGGCGTTCAAGGCGGGGGACTACAAGACGGCCTACATCAAGTGGCTGCCGGGCGCATCGGGCGGCGACGGCGAGCAGCAGGAGTGGATGGCCGACCTCCTCCTCGGCCCGCACGGCAGGGCGCTGAAGCACGACCGCTACGAAGGCACCAGCTACCTGTACCGGGCGGCGATCGGCGGACGGCGCACGGCCATGGCGCGGGTGGCGCAGGCGCTCGGCAAGGGCACGCTCGGCTTCAAGCGCGTTCCCGCCGCCGCCGCCTGCTGGGCGAAGGCGCCGGCGACGCCGGAAGGGCGTTACGCCTGCGTCGCGCTGACCGATTTCACGGTATCCCGCGCGCGTCCCGCCTGCGTCGACCTGAACGATACCAACCTGAGCAGGCGGCGCATCGAGGACCGGGCCGCCGCCGCCGCCAGGCTGTGCCTGGCCAACCGGACGCCGTCGCTGCTCGTTCCGGGACCGCCGCCCGGTGCCGAGGACAAGCGGCGCGCGCGCGAATATGCCCGCCACGGCATCGAATGGTGCATCACGGGCGACGTGCTCGACATGGATGTCGAGCGCTACCGCGCGGCCTTCAACGAGACGACCGCCAGGGCCATCGAGCGGGAGCGCGGGCAGGGCTACCTGGACCGGCTGTCGCAGGAGATCGAGGCGCGCATCGAGGAGCGGCGGCGATGACGGAAAGTCCCGGGGCCGAGCGCAGGCTGCCCTTGTCGCGCCTGCTTCCCTATCTCGTCATCGCCTGGTGCCTCGGCTGGATGGGATACGGCTTCGCCAGCTACCCCTACGCACCCATCAAGCCGTGCGGCCGCGACGTCTTTTGCGACAAGCGCAACACCGAGTACACGCTGGCCGAGTACGAGGATTTCCATTATTGGGAGACGGTGCTGTTCCTGTCCTGGCCCTTCGGCATGGTGGCCGGATACGTCCTGAAAAAACGCAAGCAGCAAACATCGACATGAAAGCATAAAAAATGGGCAAGAACCGACTGGAAGCCTTCAGCGACGGCGTCATCGCCATCATCATCACCATCATGGTGCTGGAACTGAAAGTCCCGCACGGCGGCGGCTTCGCCGACCTGCTGCCGCTGTGGCCCGTGTTCATGGGCTATGTGCTCAGCTTCGTCTATGTCGGCATCTACTGGAACAACCACCACCACATGCTGCAGGCCGTGAAGGAAGTCAGCGGCGGCATCCTGTGGGCCAACCTGCACCTGCTGTTCTGGCTGTCGCTGGTGCCTTTCGTCACCAGCTGGATGGGCGAGAACCATTTCCAGACCGCGCCCACGGTGGCCTACGGCCTCGTGCTGTTCATGGCGGCGATCGCCTATGCGATCCTGGCCAAGACGCTGGTCTGGCACCATCCGCAGAACGCGGCGCTGGCACGCGCGCTCGGCCGCGACCGCAAGGGCAAGCTGTCGGTCGTGCTCTACCTGGTGGGCGTGGTCGCGTCGTGCGCGCATCCGGGGATCGGCTTCCTGGTGTATGCGATCGTCGCCGTGATCTGGCTGGTGCCGGACCGGCGCATCGAACGCGGCATGGCCGGTGGCGGCGAAACGTCTTGATGGGAAAACAGTTGCGTTAATACATCATGCGACTTCCCAATCTTGAGGCAGTCAATACAGCGTGAAATAATGGTAATTTCCTTGCGGTACCATGTGTCGTATCGCTCACCTGCCAGCCCACGCCATGGTCATCAACGCCCAAGACTACTTCCGCATCGTCCGCACCACGACCACCACCACCGGCAACCTGTCCCAGGCCGTGCCGGAGATCGTCGACGCCAACCGCGACGGCATTCCCGACATCCTGGTATTCGGCGCCTACTATCCCTTCCTCGGCGCCACTCCGGTGGGCCAGCCGGCCGTGCTGATGCTGGGCAAGGGCGACGGCACCTACACGCCGGCGCCGGAACTGCTGCCGTCCACGTTCTCCACCATCCATCCGCGCGAAATCGTGCAGGCGGATTTCAACGAGGACGGCCTGCCCGACCTGTACGTGGCCGGCCATGGCTACGATACCCAGCCGTTTCCGGGCGAACAGAATCACCTGTTGCTCGGCAAGGCCGGCGGCGGCTACGTCGATGCCACGGCCAGCCTGCCGCAGGTGTCCGATTTCACGCACAGCGCCGCAACGGGCGACATCAATGGCGACGGCCACCTCGACCTGTTCGTCGGTAACCTGAGCAGTCAGGCCAGCCCGGCCGAACCCTATGTGCTGCTCGGCGATGGCAAGGGCGGGTTCACGAAGACGGATGCCGGGCTGCCCGTGCAGGCCGGCGGCCTGCTGAACCGCGCCAGCGGCAATGTCGGGGTGACGGCCTCGCTGCTCGCCGACCTGAACGGCGACGGCCGCCTCGACCTGGTGCTGGGCAACGACGGCAATACCTATAACAAAGAACACCACTCGCTCGTGTTCTGGAACACCGGCAGCGGCTACGGCGCCGGCGCCATGACCTACCTGCCGCAGGGCTATTTCGGCGACACGCAGATCGTGCACGACATCGCCGCCATGGACATCGATGGCGACGGCGACCGCGACCTGCTGGTGCTGACGTCGGAATCGACGCCCAGTGATGCCTATGCCGACGGCTGGGCGCTGGACGTGCTGCGCAACGACGGCGGCACCTTCGTGCGCGACACGCAGGCGCACGTTGCGGCCCAGGACAGCCACGAGGGCCTGCCGGGTGAGAACAGCAAGGTCGGCGCCGGCGAATTCATCCGCCTGATGGACGTGAACGGCGACGGCAGCCTGGACATCGTGATCAACCAGTTCATGAACAACCTGCCGGGCGCGAACACCCCGATCGTCTGGACCAACGACGGCTTCGGCCACTTCGAGGTGGCGCTGCGCGCCGGCCAGCTGACCGCGCTGGCCGGCGACCAGTATTTCATCAACGTGCTGACGCTGCCGGTCATGACGGCGAACGGCCTGAGCTTCACGTCGATCAACGTCAACGGCAACACGGTGTACCAGACCACGGCCCAGGCCACGCAGGCGCTGCCGGGGCCGGCGCGGATCACCGCCACGGCCGCCAACGACCGCATCGTGCAGAACAAGCTCGACAACACGATCGACGGCGGCGCCGGCCTGGACAAGGTGGTGTACGGGAAGGGTGCCGCGTCGTATGCCGTCAGCGTCGACAAGGGGACGATCACGGTGCGCGACCTGGCGGGCGCGGACGGCACTGATTTCCTGGTCCACGTCGAGCGCCTGGCGTTCGCCGACGGCGGCATGGCATTCGACGTGGACGGTACGGGCGGCCAGGCCTACCGCGTCTACCAGGCCGTGCTCGGCCGCACCCCGGACAAGGCCGGCCTCGGCTTCTGGATGTCGATGATGGACCAGGGCGTGTCCCTGCTGGACGTCGCCAGGGGCTTCGTCGTGGCGCAGGAATTCAAGGAGGTGTACGGCGCCAATCCGGGCAACCGCGAGATCGTCGGGAAGCTGTACGAGAACGTCCTGCACCGCCCCGGCGAGAAAGCAGGCATCGATTTCTGGACGGGAGTGCTCGACAGCAAGGCCGCCACGCTGGCCGACGTCCTGGTCGGTTTCAGCGAAGGCCACGAGAACCAGACGGCGCTGGTCGGCATGCTTTCCAATGGCTTCGCGTTCACGCCCTACGGCGCATGATGGCGCCTGTCTAGACAAGGGATGGCCGCCATTCCGGTGTAACGGTACGGAAATATCCCTGCTATGATCTTGCGAGAACTTTCCGCCGGGCTAATCCCGGCGGCGTTCTTTCATGTCCGCCACGCTGCGCTGCGCGCCTGCCGCCGCGCTCCCGGGCGCCGCACAAGAAGAGACCGCACCCGTGCCACGAGCATGGTCCGGTCCGATCAACCTCCGGAGAGCTTCAGAATGCACCGTTCCCACTTCCTGGCCGTCGCCGTTACCGCGGCCTGCGCCACCTTCGCCCATGCCGCGCCCGCATCGATGCTGCCGGCATCGAACCCGTTCGCCAAGCCGAGCACCCTGCCGTTCCAATACCCGGCCTTCGACAAGATCAAGAACGAGGATTTCGCGCCGGCGTTCGCCGAAGGCATGCGCCAGCACGCGCTCGAGATCGACGCCATCGCCGATAACAAGGCCGCGCCGACCTTCGACAATACCATCGTCGCGATGGAGCGCGCGGGCCAGCTGCTGAACCGCGTCTCGACCGTGTTCTCGAGCCTGGTGGGCGCCAACACGAACGACACCCTGAATGCCCTGGACAAGGACCTGGCCCCGAAACTGGCCGCGCACAACGACCGGATCCGCCTGAACGAGAAGCTGTACCAGCGCGTGCAAGCCCTGTACGACAAGCGCGACAAGCTGCGCCTGGATGCCGAATCGAAGTACCTGCTGGAGCGCTACCACACCGACTTCGTGCGCGCCGGCGCCAAGCTCTCGGCCGCCGACAAGGAAAAGCTGAAGGCCTACAACACGCAGATCGCCGCCCTGCAGACCCAGTTCAGCCAGAACGTGCTGAAGGAAGCGAATGCCTCGGCGCTGGTGGTCGACACCCGCGCCGAACTGGCCGGCATGTCGGACAAGGCGATCGACGTCGCCGCTGCCGAAGCGAAAAAGCGCGGCCTGGACGGCAAGTTCGTGATCCCGGTCGTGAACACCACCCAGCAGGCGGACCTGTCGGTATTGACCAACCGCGACACCCGCGCCAAGCTGCTGTCGGCCTCGATGGCGCGCGGCAGCCGCGGCGGCGAGTTCGACACCCGCCAGATCGTCCTGCAGATCGCCAAGCTGCGCGCCGAGCGCGCCGTTCTGCTGGGCTACCCGAACCACGCCGCCTACAACCTGGAAGAGCAGACCGCGAAGACCACCGACGCCGTCAACGCCCTGCTGGGCGAACTGGCCACGCCGGCCGTCAACAACGCCAGGAAAGAGGCGGCCGACATCCAGAAGGTGATCGATGCCGAAAAAGGTGGCTTCAAGGCCGCCGCGCATGACTGGGCCTTCTACAGCGACAAGGTGCGCGCCCAGCGCTACGCTTTCGATGCCGGCCAGCTGCGCCCGTACTTCGAACTGAACCGCGTGCTGGTCGACGGCGTGTTCTTCGCCGCCAACAAGGAATTCGGCCTGACCTTCAAGGAGCGCAAGGACCTGCCGGGCTACAACGAAGACGTGCGCATGTTCGACGTGTTCGACGCCGACGGCAAGCAGCTGGCGATCTTCACCTTCGATCCGTACGCGCGCTCGAACAAGCGCGGCGGCGCCTGGGCCAACGCCTGGGTCCCTCAGAGCAAGCTGTTGGGTACCAAGCCGGTCATCGCCAACAACCTGAACGTGACCAAGCCGGCCGCCGGCGAGCCGACGCTCTTGACGTACGACGAAGTGCGCACCACCTTCCACGAGTTCGGCCACGCGCTGCACGGCATGTTCTCGGACGTGCAGTACCCGCGCTTCTCGGGCTCGCGCGTGCCGCGCGACTACGTCGAGTTCCCGTCGCAGGTGAACGAGATGTGGATGGCCTGGCCCGAAGTGCTGGCCAACTACGCCAAGCACTACCAGACCGGCGAGCCGATGCCGAAGGAATTGCTGGACAAGGTTCAGACCTCGTCGCAGTTCAACGAAGGCTTCCGCACCACCGAGTACCTGGCCGCGGCGCTGCTGGACCAGGCCTGGCACCAGCTGGCCCCGAACCAGATCCCGCAGGACGTGCTGGCCTTCGAGGCTGAGGCGCTCAAGAAGGCCGGCGTCGACTTCGCCCTGGTGCCGCCGCGCTACCGCAGCACCTACTTCTCGCACACCTTCTCGGGCGGCTACTCGGCCGGCTACTACGGCTACCTGTGGGCCGAGAAGCTGGACGCCGACACCGTCGAGTGGTTCAAGGAGCACGGCGGCCTGACCCGCAAGAACGGCGACCACTTCCGCCGGACGCTGCTGTCGCGCGGCGGCACCCTGGACGCGATGCAGATGTACCGCAACTTCCGCGGCCGCGATGCCAAGATCGAGCCGCTGCTGGAGCGCCGTGGGTTGACGGGAGAGTAAGCACCGATCCGTCGTTCCCGCGCAGGCGGGGACGACGACTGGCCGCGCGCCAATCCCGCCCCATTGGAGTTAAACTTTGTCACAACGTCATGAAGTGAGAAAGCCATGCAAGCCGATAACAACGCAGACACCCTGAAAGCGCACCTCAAAACGCTGCACCGCAGCCTCAACGAAAACGGCGGCCAGGTCGACGAGGAATTGCAGATGCTGTTGCGCCAGCTCGACGGCGACATCAACCGCCTGCTGGAGCGCCGCGCCGAGGACAACCTCGACGCCAACACCTATGGCCTGGCCTCGCGCAGCCAGGAGATCACGGCCCGCTTCGCGGCCAGGCATCCCACCCTGGAACCGGCGCTGCGCCAGCTCGGGAATATCCTGGCGAACATGGGAATCTGAACCCAGGATGCCACAAGCTATTGAAAACTAAGCCATTTTTCGGGGGTGGCGCAGCCTGGGAATGCGTTTTCCGGTAAAATGCCGGCCAATGAACTCCCCTGCCAATCTTTTTGCTGACGTCCCCAAGCGTTCCAGCCGCGCCCCCGCCGCGCCCTTCCTGCCCATGTCCCGCGCCGAGATGGACAAGCTGGGCTGGGATTCGTGCGACATCATCCTGATCACGGGCGACGCCTACATCGACCA
>DAMAFT010000068.1:561-11334 GCA_031995805.1 Massilia sp. | reverse complement strand
GGTCTGGTACAGCTTCTTCATGCGCAGGAAGATGCCCGACATGATTTCCAGGTCGCTCTTGGCCTTGCCCGGCGGCTCGGCGCCCTGCCAGTGCCACTGCAGCACGCGCGAGGAACTCACCAGCGAACCGCGTTCTTCCGCGAAGCAGGAGGTCGGCAGGCTGAACACCTCGGTCTGGATCTTGGACGGATCGACGGCATTGAATTCGCCGTGCGGCTTCCAGAACTCGGCCGTTTCCGTTTCCAGCGGATCCATGATGATCAGCCACTTCAGCTTGGACAGCGCTTCCAGCGTCTTCTGCTTGTTGGGCGACGAGGCCAGCACGTTGAAGCCCTGGCAGATATAGCCGGTCATCTTGCCTTGGTGCATCAGCTCGATGGCCTGCAGCAGATCGTACGGCTTGTCCAGCTTCGGCAGGTAGTCGAAGGCCCAGTTGTTCTCGGCCTTGGCGGCGTCGCCCCACCAGGTCTTCATGAACGAGACGTGGAACTTCTTGTAGTTGCTCCAGTAGCTCAGCTGGTTCGGACGCAGGGCCTTCGGCGCGCGCGCCGTGATGAAGGCGTCGAAGTCCTGTTCGGCCTCGAACGGCAGCGTCATGTAGCCCGGCAGCAGGTTCGACATCAGGCCGAGGTCGGTCAGGCCCTGGATGTTCGAGTGGCCGCGCAGCGCGTTCATGCCGCCGCCGGCGATGCCGATGTTACCCAGCAGCAGTTGCACCAGCGCGCCCATGCGCAGCGTCTGCGCACCGGTCGAGTGGTGGGTCCAGCCCAGCGCGTACAGGATGGTGCCGGCGCGGCCCGGGACGGCGGTCGAGGCCAGGGTCTCGGCGACCTTCTGGAACTGTTCCGGCGCCACGCCGCAGATACGCTGCACCATTTCCGGCGTGTAGCGCGAATAGTGCTTCTTGAACAGCTGGTAGACGCAGCGCGGGTGCTGCATGGTCGGATCGACCTTGGCGAAGCCGTCCTCGCCGATCTCGTAGTTCCAGCTCGACTTGTCGGCGTACTTGCCGGCCGTGGCGTCGTAGCCCGAGAAGATGCCGTCGTCGAACGCGAAATCCTCGCGCACGATGAAGGACATGTCGGTGTAGTTGGCGACGTATTCGTGCTGGATCTTGTCGTTCGCGATCAGGTAGTTCGCGATCGCGCCCAGGAACACGATGTCCGTGCCGGTACGCGTCGGGACGTAGTAGTCGGCGACGGACGCGGTACGGGTAAAGCGCGGATCGACCACGATCAGCTTGGCCTTGTTATGTGCCTTCGCTTCGGTGACCCACTTGAAACCACAGGGGTGTGCTTCGGCGGCATTACCGCCCATGACGAGGATCACATCGGCATTCTTGATGTCGACCCAGTGATTCGTCATCGCTCCACGGCCAAACGTCGGGGCAAGACCTGCCACCGTCGGACCGTGTCAGACACGCGCCTGGTTATCGAATGCGAGCATCCCCAGACTACGGATAGTCTTGTGGGTGAGGTAACCGACTTCGTTGCTTGCCGCGGAGGCGGCCAGCATGCCGGTGGTCAGCCATCGGTTGACGGTCTTGCCGTCTGCCGTCTTCTCGATGAAGTTGGCGTCGCGGTCTTCCTTCATCAGCTTGGCGATGCGGTCGAGCGCCTGGTCCCACGAGATCGGGGTCCATTCGTTGCTGCCGGGCTGGCGCACCTTGGGCTCGAGCAGGCGGCTCGGGCTGTGGATGAAGTCCACCAGCGACGCGCCTTTCGGGCACAGCGTGCCGCGGTTGACCGGATGGTCCGGGTCGCCCTCGATGTGGATGATCGATGCGGCCGCGTTCTTGGCGCCGTCGCCCAGGCCGTACATCAGGATGCCGCAACCGACGGAGCAGTAGGGGCAGGTATTGCGCGTCTCGGTCGTGCGGGCCAGCTTGTACTGCCGGACTTCGGCCAGGGCCGTTGCCGGAGCAAAGCCAAGCACCGCCAGGCTCGAGCCGGCGATGGTCGCGCCAGTTACCCTAAGGAACTGACGCCTTGACATTTGGTTCATGAATATGTCCTTCTGAGGGGAAATTATTGCTGTTGGAGTGTAACACTCCGTCCCTTTTTGATGAATGCTAAAATTGTCTCCGCTCTGCGTTCTTTGCCGAAAATACGTAGTTTCCACAACAGCCCGCCGCGGCGACGGGCGCCCCGGGATGTTGAAAATTGACGAACTTGCCCCCGCACCCTGATGCCAATGTTACTCCCGAAATGGGATTGCCGCCGACTGCCGTGCCGAGGCGCGTCCTGCGCATGCGCGCCGGGTCGCCCGCCGAGGTCGAGGACATGGTCGTCGACGAGACGCCCGTCGCCCTCGTGTATAACGGGATATCGCATGCGGTGATGATGGCGACGCCGGCCGACCTGGAAGAATTCGCGCTCGGCTTCTCGCTCAGCGAAGGCATCCTCGCCCATGCCGGGGAATGCTACGGCATCGACGTCGAGACCGGGCCGCAGGGTGTGGCAGTCCAGCTCGAGATCGCCAGCTCCGCTTTCATGGCGCTGAAGGAACGGCGCCGCACGCTGGCCGGCCGCACCGGCTGCGGCCTGTGCGGCGTCGACAGCCTGGACCAGGTCTGCCGCCCGCTGCCGCGACTGGCGCCCGCCGCCGGCTTCCACGCCGCCGGCGTGCGCCGCGCGCTGGGCCGGATCAAGGACAGCCAGGTGCTGACGGGCCTGACCGGCGCCGCCCACGCGGCCGCCTGGTGCGGCATGGACGGCGCCTTGCGCATCGTGCGCGAGGACGTCGGACGCCACAACGCCCTCGACAAGGTGATCGGCGCGATGGCGCGCAGCAAGGCCGTGCCGGGCGACGGCTTCCTCCTCATCACCAGCCGGGTCAGCTTCGAGATGGCGCAGAAGGCCAGCCTGGCCGGCGTGTCGGCCCTGGTCGGCATGTCGGCGCCGACGCTGGCGGCGGTGGACCTGGCCGAGCGGGCCGGCATGACCCTGCTGGCGTTCGCGCGCGGCGCGGATTTCGTCTGCTACACGCACGCCGCGCACCTGGCGCTCGACGGCGGATCCGCGGCGTGACGCGTCACGCGACCAGGTGGTTGTAGAAAATTTCGAAGCAACCTTCATAGAAACTGCGGTTGTCCATACGGCATCTCCGGTTTATGCTTTCACGCCGGCAAGTCAATCCTGCTGCCGCCGTCATTTCGGGATCCACATGCCGTACCGCTCCACGCTGCCGCCGCTGCTGTTCGCCATCGCGCTGGCCTTTCTGCTCCAACACTTCATGGGCGCGCTCGCCTGGGCCGGCCTGCTGGCCGTGATCACCTGGCCGCTGCACCGGCGCCTGCTCGAACGCGGCTGGCCGCCGGTCGGCAGCGCCGCCTGCCTGCTGTTCCTGCTGGTGGCCTGCTTCGTCGGGCCCTCCTTGCTGCTGGTGAACGCGCTCGGCCACGAACTGGCCGGCATCGAGCGCATGTTCGCCCAGGTCAACCAGGGCGGCGTACCGCCGCCGGGCTGGCTGCTCGGGCTGCCGCAGGTGCTGGCCGAACCGGCGCTGAAATGGTGGAACGAACACCTTGCGGTGCCGGGCGGCCTGCGCACGCTGATCCAGACCACGGCCGGCGACTTCCTGCCGCACATGAGCGGGACGCTGCGTACCTGGGGCTCGACGATCCTGGCGAACGTCCTGTACCTGTTCCTGGCGCTGCTGACCCTGTTCGTCCTGTACCTGCACGGCCCGGCCGTGGTGCGCTATGCCGACAACGCCGGCATGCGCCTGATTCCGGCCCACTACCACGTGGTGCGGCGCCTGTTGCCGCTGTCGGTGCGCGGCACGGCGCTGGGCCTGTGCTCGATCGCGCTGCTGGAAGGGATCGTGCTGGGCGCCGCCTACGCCATCGCCGGCGCGCCGGCGCCGGTGCTGCTGGCCGTGATCACCGGCTACCTGGCCCTGATCCCCGGCGGCGCGCCGCTGTCCTTCACCACCGTGTCGATCCTGCTGCTGGGCCAGGGCCACGCCGGCGCCGCGCTGGGGCTGTTCAGCTGGGGCGCCGTCGAGTTGTTCATGGTCGACAAGTTCATCCGCCCGAAGCTGATCGGGCACCGCGTCGACCTGCCGTTCCTGGCCGTGCTGTTCGGGCTGCTGGGCGGGGTGTCGACCATCGGCGTGCTGGGACTGTTCGTCGGGCCGTTCATGATGGCGGTGCTGTTCTGGTGGCTGCGCGGCGGCAACGTGACGGTGGTCGAGGATGGCGTCGTCAGCAAGGTCTGATCGGCGAGGTCCGATCAAGAAAAACCGTCGCCCTGCCTGCGCAGGGGCGACGGTTTTTTCGTGACGCGTTACGGCAAGCCCGGCTTACAGCGACCGCAGGAACGCCATCAGCGCATCGCGGTCCGCCTTCGACAGGTTCTCGAAGCGCCGGCGCGATGTCTCCGCTTCGCCGCCGTGCCACAGGATCGCCTCGGTCAGGCTGCGCGCGCGGCCGTCGTGCAGGTAGCCGACGCGGCCCGCGGTGCCCATGACCTTCTCGGTATAGCCGATGCCCCATAGCGGCGACGTGCGCCACATGCCGCCCCGAGCCTGGCCTTCGGCGAACTTGTCCGCCAGGCCGTCGCCCATCTCGTGCAGCAGCAGGTCCGAGTACGGGCGGATGGTCTGGTTGCGCAGTTCGGCGAACAGGTGGCCGTTGCCGGTCTTCATCTCGGCGACGTGGCAGGCCGTGCAGCGCATGCCCTGGAACAGCTTCGCGCCCAGCGCGACCGAGGCCGGATTCACGTCCATTTCCTCGATCGGCGCGACCCCTTTCGGGAAGCCGGACGCCAGGCTGCGCTGGGCCGGAACGGCCAGCAGGGCCAGGTAGTTCGAGATCGACTGCAGGTCGGCTTCCGAGATGCCGGCCTGGGCGCCGCCGGCGGCGCAGGCGGCCGGACCGTTGTTGCAGGCGCGGTTCGGATAGATCGGCGAGGTCACGCCCATGTCCAGCAGCAGCGCCTCGGCCGACTGGTGGCGCAGCGTGGCCTTGCCGGCCTTCCAGCCGAAGCGACCCAGGCGCACGGCGCCCGTTTCCGGATCGAACACGTACTGCGCCGTGCCCTTGACGCCGTCGACGTCGGGCGTGGAACGCACGCGCGCCAGGATATCCGCTTCCGGCACCGCTTCCAGCAGGCCGGTGCCGATCATCGGTTGCGCCGAGCGCAGCGACACCGCGGCCGGGGTCGCACCCTCGAAGGCCACCACCGGCTTGCGCAGCTCGACGGCGGTGCCGTCGGCCAGCTTCACGGTGCGGCTCTCGAAGCTGCCCAGGCGCACGCCGTTGCCCCAGTTCTGGGCATTGCCGCCGGTCGCCGCCGCATTCATCTGGACGGCGGTGCCGTACAGCGGGTGCGGCACCTGCGCGCCGTTGGCGTCGAACGCCGCCACGCGGATGGCCATCGCGTCCAGGCGCTGGTTGACGGCCGCCGGGGCCGGGCTGCGGCCGTTGTTGACGTGGCAGCCGATGCAGGCCGACTGGTTGAAGCGGCCGCCCTGCAGGCCGACGGCGGCCAGGTTGCGGTCGTTGCCGGGCTCGTTGTGGTCGCCGCTGGTGAAGTTGGTGTGCACCAGGCGCCGGCCCTCGACGAAGCGCTGCATGTTCTGCATGCCCGCGTGGTTGTGCGGCTGCTGGAACATGAACAGGCCGTTGTCCGAGTAGTTATACGACACCGAACCCTGGCCGCCGGACAGCGTGTCTTCCGGCAGCGGCACCGAGTTCAGGCGCGGCTGCACGCCGTACCACGGGCGCAGGCCGCTGCCGACCACGTACACCCATTCCGGGCCGTAGTAGCGGATGCCGCCGTTGTCGCCCTTGGCCGCCATGCCCTCGACGGTGCCGAACATCGACGGCGCCACCTCGATGACGTCGCCCACGACCAGCGGGCGCGCCTTGACGTCGGTGCCGTTCGGCAGGCCGTCGGCGCCCAGGCCGCCGTGGCCCGGATACTGGGTGTGCTGCAGCGTGCAGGCGCCGTTGATGCCGTTCGGGGTGTTCAGGCGGCCGGCCGCCGGATACGGGGTCGGCGGGCAGATCTTGACCTTGTCGTCGACCAGCTGGCCCGGGTTCATCCAGCCGTAGCCGGTCACGCCGGGGCGGTCGAAGGCGCGGAAGAAGGCCACCTGGCCGGGCAGGAAGTCGACGATGGTGTACTGGTTGTAGGTCAGCGTCGGCCTGGTCACGCCCGGCACGCGGCTGTTGTCGATGATCTCGATGCCCCAGGTGCGGTTCTTGAAGTACTGCGGCACGAAGGTCAGGTAGTTGCCGGGGCCGTTGTCGCGCGGCAGGCCGGTGGCCGGATCGATGGTCTCGTTGGGGCCGTAGCCGGCCTCGTTCCATTCCTCGCCACGCTCGCGCCCGTGGCGCGCCATGGCGCGGGCGCCGAAGCGCGTCACCAGGGTGCCGTCCGGTAGCGTGAACTGCAATGTCTCGATCGGGCTGGCGGCCGCCGGCAGCGGCGCCAAGCCGCTGCCGTTGGCCGGGTATTTCAGCGCCGAGGTGGCGCTGCCGACCAGCGTATTGTCGCTGCCGGGGGTCTTGAATTCGACCTCGAACAGCGAGTAGCCGTATTGCGTCGCGCGCGCCACGCCCTGCAGCTGGATGAAGCGGGCGTTCGCGTTCAGGTTGAGCAGCTCCTCGGTGCCGCCCTTGCTGCCGCTGATGTAGCGCAGCTGGGTCCAGGCCTGGCCGTCGTCCGAGGTGCGCAGCAGGTATTCCTTGCCGTAGGCGTTTTCCCAGACCAGCTTCATGTAGCCGACCGGGGTCTTCGCGCCGAAGTCGAAGGTGATCCAGGCGCCGTCCTCGGCGCGGCTGGCCCAGCGCGTGTTCGGCTTGCCGTCGATCGCCATCGACGCCGCCAGGCCGCCGTTCTCGTCGCCCGACGAGAACGCGTTGACCGGCTTGACGGCCACGCCCGGCTTGCCCGGGTCGACCTGCGGGGGCACCGGATCGGCCGGCTGCTGCGGCGCGGCGCCGCCGTCACCGCCGGAAAACGCCTGGATCTCGAAGATGGAATAGCCGTACTGCGTGGAGCGCTTGACGCCCTGCATGCGCAGGTAGCGGCCCTGGGCGTTCAGTCCGGTGAAGTCCTCGACGCCGCCGGCGCTGTCCGTGACCGTCCTGATCGTCGTCCAGTGCGCATTGTCGTCGGATACCTGCAGCAGGTATTGGGTGGCGTGCGCGTTTTCCCAGGCGATGCGGACCCGGTTGATCGGCTTCGATGCCCCGAAGTCGAGTGTCAGGAACTGCGCGTCGGAGAAGCCGCTGCCCCAGCGGGTGTTGTCGTCGTGGTCGATCGCCGCCGCTGCGGACAGGTCGCCGCGCTCGGACGAGCTGGCCACGGCGTTTACCGGGGTCAGCACGGCCTCGGCCGTGGCGACCATGGCGGCGGTGCGCGCCATGCTGCCGCCGGACGCGCTATCGCCGCCGGGACCGCAGGCCGCCAGCAGGGCGGACAAGGAGGCGGCGAGGGCGAGGGTGACCTGTCGCGTGGGGGCGCCGCCCATGGGTTTCAGTTTGCTTGGATGCCTTGGAGGCATGTTTTTCTCCCTCTCGAGAATGGTGGATACATCGGCTGTTGCCCGACTTGCGTTTCAGCCTGCAAATTGCTTGACCTGCATTTATCTGCCGGATAACATGATTGTTCATATGATATTCATCATGTCATTAAGGAATATAAATGCCGCGATAAAGGCAGCATGCAGGCCGGAAACAACGATGTCGTCGCGCCCGGCCAGGCGCGACGACGGCCCCGCCCCGCGTCGAGGCAGTGCCGGGCGAGGTTGCTGATTGTTCTGAAGACGCGTCCAGCATGGCGCACGCCTTGCCGCGCGATCGTCGAAAGCAGGACGGTCGTTCTTTTATGTTGCTCTATGGAAACGTTTGCGGAAAGATATCCGCTGTAACGGCGCGTGTCAAGCGGAGTACGCCTGGAATGGCGCTAACCGTTCCGGTCGAGCTAAACAAACGTAAGACGACCGTTGCGGTCGAGCTAAACAACGCGTGAGCTTAGATGGTTTTGCCGGAATTGACGAAACCATGGAAGAGCAGCACCCAGGTCAGGCCGATACCAGCGCCTGCAGTTCGCGCCGGTCGGCCGCGCGCTGGCACTGGGCGGTGACGCGGTCCCACAGCAGGAACATGCCGTAGGCCCATTGCGCCATCAATTCCGCCTCGCCTGCGGGCCGGCCCGCGGCATCGCCCAGCAGGCGGGCGATCTCGGCGCGCGCGGTGGCCGTGACCTGTTCGTAGTTCCACTCGTCCTTCGGCAACATCTTCTGGCGCGCCCGGTAGCGGCGCGCGCGTTCGGCGTCGCTCAGGGCGTCGGCCTTCTTCGGGCGGCCGCGTTTCTTCGCCGCCGCGTCGAGGGGGAGTTCGATGGTGCGCTGGTCTTCGGTCTGCTTCATGCCGGTCCCGGAAATGGTCGAGCGTGCATTATTCGTGACGCATTACAATAAAGCAAGAATAAATCGGCGACCACGTCCCGGCCTCGTGCGAAAAAAACCGCCGGCTCACCATGGAACCGCGGGCGTCGCGATCCGGCCTCAGGAGGATAAGCGGGGGGGGCAAAACGGGGAGGCCAACATGGCGGTAAGGGACATCGCGATCGCCTGCCAGGGCGGCGGCAGCCATGCCGCGTACGCGGCCGGCGTGCTGCCGGTGCTGCTGGGCGAACTGGACAACCTGCGGGTGGCGCGCGAGGCGCCGCCGTCCGCCCGCGCGGCCCACGCGCCACGCGCAGCCAGCAGCCGCGCCGCGGCGAGCGGCGCGCGCATCCCTGAGGTCCACGCATCGTCCCGCCGCCAGGACGTCGGTGAACCCGGCGCGCAGCACCGGGCCGGCGCCGGGCGGGTTCGCGGTGGGGCGCGGCGCTGAAAGACTGCTTATTTCGCGCGCGTGAACGCGATGCCGAGCGCCGTCTCGGGTGCCGTCAGCCGGCGGCATTCCTCGCTCTCGCTGATGGCGATGAGCAGCGCACGCAGCGGCTGGCCGTTGGCGAGCTGGCGCACCCAGAACGCCGCGCCGGCCGGATCGGGTTCGCGGCCCAGCACGTTGCGGTACAGGGCATCGACCAGCTGCACGTTATCCTTGCCGACGTACAGCCGCTGGAATTCCTCGGACGCGGCGAAGCCGTCGGTCATCGCTTCCAGCGTTGCGCCGCCGTCCACCGCCGCGATCCAGAAACCCAGGCCCGGCAGGTCGGGCTGGCGGCCCAGCGCGGCGCGGTACAGGCGGTAGGCCTTGCCGGCGTTGCCGTCGACGTCGAAGGCCAGCGACACGTCGGTGAAGTCGAGGCGGTACGGATTGCGCACTGTCTGCACGCCGTCGGTGCCGGCATTGTCGGTCACGGTCAGCACGCCGCCCGCCAGCGCCAGCGTGTACCAGGCGCGCGGACCATGCAGGACGGCGCCGTCCACGGCGACGTAGGCCGGCGTGCCGGAGTCGCCGTAGTACAGTCCCTGGTACTGGACGCGCGGCACCAGCACCATGTTGCCGGCGTGGCCGGCGGGCAGCGCGAACGTGCCGGTCGTGTTGCGCTCCTCGCGTTCGTCGGCCAGGTCGCCGACGCCGCTGAAGGCGACGTCCCGCAGGGTCCAGCCGGATTGCTCGCCGGTGTAGCGGCTGACGCTGTCCTCGACCAGCAGGCGCAGGCGCACGACCCGTCCGGCATAGGCGTTCAGCGACATCGACACCGTGCCCGCCGCCGCCGGCATGTCCTTGCCGGTTTCGCTGTAGACGTCGGACCAGCTGGCGCCGTCGTCCTTCGACAGCTGGACGCGGAAGATCTGGGTCGGCGTCGCGTAGCCCAGCGTGCGCGTGAACGACAGGCCGCCGCCGGCACCGTCGACCAGCAGCTTGCGGTTCAGCGTGGCCACCTGCGGGCTGGTCGACGACCCGGATTCCATGTACAGGTGCAGGGCGCCGCTGGCGATCGTGCCGCCGGAGGCGTTCGCACCGAGTGTCCAGCCGGTGGCGCCGTAGTCGGACGCGGCCAGCGCGGCCAGCGCCGTGCGGCGGTAGGACAGCAGGGCGTAGCCGGTGGCGCCCGCCACCGGCGCCACCTGCGCCGTATAGGTCGAGCCGGCGTTCACCGTGGCCGGCGCCGCCGCCTGCGCCCGGGCGGCGCCCGCCGTCTCGACGGCCGGGTCGAACACGACGACGTCGTACTCGAAGCTGCGCGCCGCGCCGCCGACGGTCACGCCGGACACCGTCACGTGGTAGCGCACGTCGGCGGCGGGCCGGTCGTGGCGGCCGTCGCGGGCGGTGCCGGCCACCTGCCAGACGATGGTGTCCTCGCCGTAGTTGCCGGAGGCGCCCTCCAGCGTTGCCGCCACCGGCACGCCGGCGCGCGTCACGCCCACGCTGGCCCGGCTGAAGTCGGCGCCCGGATACGACAGCGACCAGCGCCCGAACACTACCTGGTACGGCGCGTAGCCGCGCGCCGGCCAGGCGACGAAGTCGTCGCGCACACGCGGACGCGCGCCGCCGTAGTTGCCATCGAGGACCCACAGGGCGTTCGCGCCCGCCAGGCTGCTGCCATTGACCTGGGCCGGCGGGACGTCGCCATTGCCGAACATGCGCGTCTGCGGGTAGAAGATCCAGCGGCGGTGGCCGACCGGGGCGTTGTTGTCGCCGTAGTCGGCGATGTAGGCGTCGATCGCCGCCGGCCCGGTGGCGCCCAGCGCCAGGTTGGATGAGCCCGCGGCTTCGGCCGCCGTCGCCGTGTAGAACTTCCAGCTCGCCGGCGGGGTGTGCGACAACTGCCCGTTCACGCTCATGAGCAGCGCCGCCTC
>DAMAFT010000068.1:0-551 GCA_031995805.1 Massilia sp. | reverse complement strand
CCTGGTCCTTGGCGCTGAAATCGGGCGAGATCATGGTCGCCGCCGGCAGACCGGCCATCGCCCGGTACCAGTTCAGGCGCATGCCGGTCGCCGCCTGCCAGGCCGCGCCCACGCTGCCGGCCTTGCCGCTGGCGTAGTCGCCGGTCCAGGCCATCGGCAGGTCCGGCTGCAGGTAGAGGTGGTTGTAGAACAGGCGCACGGCTTCGCGGTCCTGGGTGTCGATGGCGAGACTGGCGCCGTCCGCCGCACGCGCATGCTGGGCGCCCAGTCCGGTCGCCGCGGCCTTCGCCGCGTCCGCATTGGTTGGCGCCTGCCCGAGCTGGACGGACCCGGCGGCGGCGTCCGCCTGTCCGGCCTGTGCGGCGAGGCGCGGCGCGGCCTGCGGCAGGTCGGCGCCGCCGCAGCCGTACAACAGGGTCGCCAGCAAGGCCAGGGAGAACGTGTGACGAACGGTAGGGGAATTCGGGATCAAGGCGGACTCGCGGAAGGGCGCTGCTACGTTGTTGAACGAGATATTATGCCGTAGCGATATACATGCCGGTCGGAAATAG
>DAMAFT010000067.1:0-11364 GCA_031995805.1 Massilia sp. | reverse complement strand
CGCGAGCAGGCGCGGCAGGCGTTCGGCGTAGGGAAGCGCATACAGGTCTTCGCCGACCAGGGCGCCGACCAGTTTCCAGAACTGGTTGCGCGGATGGGCGTAGTACTGCCCGGCAGCCAGCGACGCGGCGCCCGGGAAACTGCCCAGGATGAGGATGCGGGTGGCGGGATCGATGACGGGCGCGAGGCCCGTGAGAAGCGAATCGGACATGAGCGAGATCATAGTCCGAACCGGCCGAACGCGGCAGACGGCAGGTTCGTCCGCCGCGCGATACTGCCTCAGCCCTTGCGACGGCGCAGCAGCCCCAGGCTGGCGAGGCCCAGGCCGAACAGCGCCAGCGTGCCCGGTTCCGGCACGGCGGTGCCGGTATTCGCGTTCGAGCCCGAGTCGGTGCCGGTGGCCGGCGGCGTCGTGGTCACCGGTTTCAGGGCGCCCTGCACGCTGTAGCTCACGTAGTCGCCGCTGGACGCCTCGACGCTGGGCGTGTTCGCCCACGACACCGTCATGAACTTGTCGGCCGCGATCGACGCCCACTGGTCGCCGGTCAGCGACACCGTGCCCACCAGCGTGTAGCTCCAGCCGTCCCAGCTGACGCCCTGGTTGCTGGACAGGCTCCAGTGCGCGTACTGGGTGCCGTCGATGGACAGGTTCAGGTATTCGTTGCTGCCGAAGATATTGTCGTAATCGCCCTTGGCCCAGATCGTCAGCGTCACGTCGCTGTACTGGCTGTTGCCCAGGCCGAAGGTCCGGGTGTAGGACTGGCCGTCCGAGACGACGTTGGTGGCGTCCGCGCCGATGGCGGTCTTGCCCGCGGCGACCGGGATGTAGTGGGCTTGGGCGCTGCCGGCGGCGAAGGTGGCGACAGTGGCGGCAATCAGGAGAAGGGTGCGCATTGTAGTTTCCGGACGTTAAGTATTATTACTTCAATGCACTTTTCAAAGCAATTCCAGTGCCAGCCGTAAAAATTCCTTGATAATCATCAATTTAGGTAGTTGACGACAGCCATGGCAAGGCCTGGTGTAAATTTTTCCGACATTAAATTATCGAAATAGCCAAGTTGCACATCATGATGGCTACTGCAGCTGGCCGGAACACGGCAATCCGCGACCATTTTCAGGAATTCAGCATCCAAAACGAAAGATTACTGTCAAATTTTTCGACATAAATATTGGCAAAAACGTCAAAAAAAAGCGGCGGTACGCTTGCACGTACCGCCGCAAAGGGCATAACCGTTCCAGCTTCGGCTAGCCAGGGACTTCGTCCAAGTCCACTCTCGAGTCGATCAGTTCATCCCATCAGTTGCGCGCCTGCGCCGTGTCGTCGGCGCGCGGGGCATCCCAGCCGCCGCCCAGCGCGCGGATCAGCGCCACCGTCGTGACGGCGCGGTCGCCGCGCAGCTGCACGGCATTGCGTTCCACCACCGCCAGGTTGCGCTGGGCGTCCAGCAGTTCGAGGTAGCTGCCGCGGCCGGCGTCGTACAGCTTCTGCGCTAGGTCGCTGGAGCGGCGCGCCGACACCACGGCCGCCTCGAGTTCGGCGCCTTGGGCCGCCAGGATGCGCAGGCCGGCCAGGTTGTCCTCGACCTCGGCGAACGCGGTCAGGACGCTCTGGCGGTAGGAACCCACCGCCTCTTCCAGCGCGGCCTCGCTGCGCACGACGTTGTTGCGGTTGCGGCCGCCGTCGATCAGGGGCATCGACAGCGCGGCGCCCAGCAGCCAGGAACGGCTGCTCCACTTGAACACCTCGGCCATGCTGGTGCCCACGCCGCCGCCCGCGGCGCTGATGTTCAGCGCCGGGAACATCGCGGAGCGCGCCACGCCGATGCGGGCATTGGCCGCTTCCATCGTGCGCTGGGCGCTGGCGATGTCGGGACGGCGCTCCAGCAGCGCGGACGGCAGGCCGGCCGGGATCACCGGCAGCGCCGTCGCATCGAGCAGCGGGGCGGCCGGCGCGCTGAAGTTCGAGGCCGGCTTGCCCAGCAGGACCGCCAGCGCATGTTCCGCGGTGGCGCGCTGGCGCTGCAGGCCGATCGCCTCGGCGCGCGCCGTCGCCAGTTCCGTCTTCGCCCGCGACAGGTCGAATTCGCCGATGTCGCCCAGCTCGAAGCGGCGGCCGGTCACGCGCACGCTTTCCTCGCGCAGCCTGACGGTCTGGTTCACCGTTTCCAGCTCGGCGTCCAGGGAACGCAGGCGGAAGTAGGTCTGGGCCACGTCGGCCTGCAGCGAGAGCAGCACCGAGCGGTAGGTCGCTTCCACCGCGCCGGCATCGCCGCGCGCCGCCGCCACGTTGGACGAGACGCGGCCGAACAGGTCGACTTCGTAGCTGGCCGAGAGCTGCGCCTGGTAGGTATTGGTGGCGGCCACCGGCGAGCCGGCCGGCAGTTGCGCTTCCAGCGGCGACAGGCGGGCGCGCTGGGCGCCGACGCCGACGCCCACCTGCGGGATGCGGTCGCTTTCCGCGATGCCGGCGATGGCGCGCGCCTGCTTCACGCGCGCCGCGGCCACCGTCAGGTTCTGGTTGCTGGCGGTCGCCTCGGCGATCAGCGCGTCGAGCGCGCCGTCGCGGAAGGCGCGCCACCATTCGCCGCGCGGCTGGCTTTCGGCCGGCTGCCCGACCTTCCAGGTGGTGCCGTCGGCGGCGCTGCGCACGGCACCGGCATCGGCGCCCGGCGCGGCCTGGGTTTCCTTGAACGCCGCCGGGGTGGCGACGCTCGGCTGCTCGAACTTCGGCGCCGCGCAGGCCGTCAGGAGCAGCGCTGCCAGCAGTGGGGCCACGCCCCGTGCAATCATCGTTTTCATATCAGTTTCCTTCCAGTGCCGGCGCATGGTCGCCGTCCAGGGCGGCCGGGGCCGCGCCATGGGCCGGTGCGTGCTTCGGCTTCTCGAACTTCTTGGCCAGCGTGCGCAGCAGGACGTAGAACACCGGCGTCAGGAACAGGCCGAAGAAGGTCACGCCCAGCATGCCGGCGAACACGGCGACGCCCATGGCGTGGCGCATCTCGGCGCCGGCGCCGTGCGAGAACACCAGGGGCACGACGCCCATGATGAACGCGATCGACGTCATCAGGATCGGACGCAGGCGCAGGCGGCAGGCTTCCAGCGCGGCCTGCACGATGCTGCGGCCGTGGTGTTCCAGCTCGACCGCGAATTCCACGATCAGGATGGCGTTCTTCGACGCCAGGCCCACCAGCACGAACAGGGCGATCTGGGTGAACACGTTGTTGTCGCCGCCGGTGACCTTCACGCCGATGAGGGCACACAGGATCGACATCGGCACGATCAGGATCACGGCCAGCGGCAAGGTCCAGCTTTCGTACTGCGCGGCCAGCACCAGGAACACCAGCAGCACGCACAGCGGGAACACGTAGATCATGGTATTGCCGGCCAGGATGTCCTGGTACGTGAGGTCGGTCCACTCGTAGGCGATCCCCTTCGGCAGCACTTCACGCGCGATCTCTTCCATCGCGGCCTGGGCCTGGCCCGACGAGACGCCCGGGGCCGGACCGCCGTTCATCTCGGCGGCGACGTAGTTGTTGTAGCGCTGGACGCGGTCCGGGCCGTAGGTGTCCTTGATCTTCATGATCGAGGACAGCGGGATCATCTCGCCCTTGTCGCTGCGGACCTTCAGCTGGGCGATCTGCTCGCGCTGCGAACGGAACGGGGCGTCGGCCTGCACGCGCACCTGGTAGGTCCGGCCGAACTGGTTGAAGTCGTTCACGTACAGCGAGCCGAGGTTGATCTGCAGGGTCTGGTTGATCTCCGACAGCGGCACGCCCAGCTGCTTGGCCTTGACGCGGTCGACATCGGCGAACAGTTGCGGCACGTTGATCTGGTAGCCCGAGAACACGCCGGCGAGGCGCTTGTCCGTGGAAGCCTTGGCCATGAAGGCCTGCACCGCCTTGTTCAGTTCATCGTAGCCCAGGTTGCCGCGGTCCTCGATCATCATCTTGAAGCCGCCGGTGGTGCCCAGGCCGTTGACCGGCGGAGGCGGCAGCACCATCACGAAGGCGTCCTCGATGGCGCCCATGCGCTTGTTGATCTCGGCCGCGATGGCGTCGGCGCTCTGTTCCTTGCCCTTGCGCTCGTCGAACGGCTTCAGGGTGGTGAACACGATGCCGGCATTCGGCGCGTTGGTGAAGCCGTTGATCGACAGGCCCGGGAAGGCGACCGACGATTCCACGCCCGGGATCTGCTTGGCGACGTCGGACATCTTGCGGATGACTTCATCGGTGCGGTCCAGCGAGGCGGCGTCCGGCAGTTGCGCGAAGCCGATCAGGTAGGCCTTGTCCTGCGCCGGCACGAAGCCCGGCGGCACGGCCTTGAACATGAACACGCCGGCGATGCCCAGGATGACGTACACGCCCACCGACAGGCTCTTGCGCTTCAGGACGCCCTGCACGCCGCCCTCGTACTTGTGGGCCGAACGGTTGAAGAAGTTGTTGAAGCCCTTGAAGAAGCGGCCGAACACGACGTCCATGCCGCGCGTCAGCCAGTCCTTCTTGGCGCCGTGCGGTTGCAGCAGCACGGCCGACAGGGCCGGGGCCAGCGTCAGCGAGCTGAAGGCCGAGATCACGGTCGAGATGGCGATGGTCAGGGCGAACTGGCGGTAGAACTGGCCGGTCAGGCCGGACACGAAGGCGATTGGCACGAACACGGCGCACAGCACCAGGGCGATCGCGATGATCGGGCCCGACACTTCCTTCATGGCCTGCACGGTCGCGTCGTGCGGGTTCAGGCCGTTCTCGATGTTGCGCTCGACGTTCTCGACGACCACGATGGCGTCGTCGACCACGATGCCGATCGCCAGCACGAGGCCGAACAGCGACAGCGTGTTGATGGAGAAGCCGAAGGCCAGCATCACGGCGAAGGTACCGACCACCGACACCGGCACGGCCAGCAGCGGGATGACGGACGCGCGCCAGGTCTGCAGGAACACGATGACCACGATGGCCACCAGCACGATCGCCTCGATCAGGGTGTGGATGACGGAATCGATCGACTCGCGCACGAACTGGGTCGGGTCGTAGACGATGCTGTAGGTCATGCCTTGCGGGAAGTCCTTCGACAGTTCTTCCATCTTGGCGCGCACGTCGGTCGACAGTTGCAGCGCGTTGGCGGTCGGCGACTGGAACAGCGGCAGCGCGACGGCCGACTTGTTGTCCAGCAGCGAGCGCAGGGCGTAGGAGTTCGAGCCCATTTCCAGGCGCGCCACGTCCTTCAGCAGCGTGGTGGCGCCGTCGGCGTTGGTCTTGACGACGATGTCGCCGAATTCCTCGACGGACGCCAGGCGGCCCTGCGTGTTGACGGTCAGCTGGAAGTCGGCGCCCTTGGACGGACCCTGGCCGACGACACCGGCCGCGACCTGCACGTTCTGCTCGCGGATCGCGTTCACCACGTCGCTGGCGGTCAGGTTGCGGCCCGCCACCTTCTGCGGGTCGAGCCAGACGCGCATCGAGTAGTCGCCCGAGCCGAACACCTGGACGTCGCCCATGCCGTTGATGCGCGCCAGCTGGTCCTTGACGTTCAGCGTCGCGTAGTTGCGCAGGTACAGGTCGTCATAGCGGCCGTCCGGCGAATTCAGGTGGACCACCATCGTGATGTTGGGCGAGCTCTTGACCGTGGTGACGCCGATCTGGCGTACCTCTTCCGGCAGGCGCGGCAGCGCGCGCTGCACGCGGTTCTGCACCGCGGTCTCGGCCTGCTCGACGTTGGTGCCGATCTTGAAGGTCACGGTCAGCTGCAGCGCGCCGTCCGAGGTGTTCTGCGAGGTCATGTACAGCATGTCCTCGACGCCGATGATTTCCTGTTCGATCGGCGTGGCGACGGTTTCCGCGATCACCTTCGGGTTCGCGCCCGGATACTGCGCGCGCACCACGACGGACGGCGGCACGACCTCGGGGTATTCCGAGATCGGCAGCTGGAAGATCGAGATCAGGCCGGCCACGAAGACGATGACCGACAACACGGCCGCGAAGATCGGCTTGTCGACGAAAAAGCGTGAGATATTCATTTGTTATTGTTCCTTGCTTGGGTCCTTGCTGCGGTACTTACTTGGACTCGGCCATGGCCAGCTTGGCGCCGTCCCTGGCGACCGAGTTGCCGGACGTGGTGGCCACCATCGGCACCGTGTTGGCCGTGATCGGCGATCCCGGGCGCACGCGCTGCAGGCCGTTGACGACGATCTTCTCGCCCGGCTTCAGGCCGGTGCGCACGACGCGCAGGCCGTCGACGACGGGACCGAGGGTGACGGCGCGGTATTCGGCCTTGCCTTCCTTGTCGACCACGAACACGAACTTGCGGCTCTGGTCGGTGCCGACGGCGCGGTCGGTGATCAGGATGGCGTTCTTCTCGGCGCCGCCGCCGATCTGCACGCGGGCGAACAGGCCCGGCGCCATGCTGCGGTCCTTGTTGTCGAAGGTGGCGCGCATGCGCACGCTGCCGGTGCGGGTGTCGAGCTGGTTGTCGACGAATTCCAGCTTGCCCTCGTGCGGGTAGCCTTCCTCGTTGACCAGGCCCACCTTGACGGCGACCGGCTGGTTGCCGTGCGCCTGGCCGCTCACGCGCAGGTAGGTTTCCTCGTCGCCGTCGAAGCTGGCGTAGATGCGGTCGAGCGACACGACGGAGGTCAGCACGGCGGACGCGTCGACCAGGTTGCCCAGGGTGATCTCGGCCTTCGACACGCGGCCGTCGATCGGCGACGTCACGCGGGTGTAGGTCAGGTTCAGGCGGGCGGCATCGGCCTGGGCCTCGGCGGCGCGCGCGGTGGCGTCCAGTTCCTTCAGGCCGGCGGCGCGCTCGTCGTATTCGCGCTGGGCGATCGCTTTATCTCCCAGCAGGCGCTCGGCGCGGGCCAGCTCGATCTTCGCCAGTTCGGCCTTGGCGCGCGCCGATTTGGCGGACGCTTCGGCGCGGTCGTATTCGGCCTGGTAAGGGCGCTGGTCGATCACGAACAGCACGTCGCCCTTTTTCACTTCGGCGCCGGGCTTGAAGTTGACGGCGGTGATGAAGCCGGACACGCGCGGGCGGATCTCGACGCGGTCGATGGCTTCCAGGCGGCCCGAGAATTCCTGGGTCTCGGCGACCGGCTTTTCCAGCACGGCGGCGGCCGAGACCGGGGGACCGGCCGGCGCCGCGGCAGCGTCGGCGGCCTTGCCGGTGGCGTCCGAGCAGCCGGCGATCAGGGCGGCCACGCCGGCCGCGCCCAAGGCCAGCACCAGCGGACGCGCCACGGTTTGCAGTTGTTGAATCGCTTTCATTTGTATGCCCTCCAATTTTGATGATATTGATAATTTATTAAGCAAAAGACGAGCACGGTCCTTCCCAGGCTTTTCTTGGAAAAGACAGGTCTCCGTGCCTCTACGGGCACGTGCTATGGGGATTGCGGATACTTAGTGGATGAGGTGCGGGATCAACAACTGACGGGAGCGTCGGGCTGTTCCACCTCGAGGCTGGCGATGAAGCCGGCGATGGCTTCGAGCACCGGGACCCGGCAGGCGCATTCGGTGCGCCCGTTCGGATCGCGCAGCTTGGCGGCCGGCACGCGCCGCATCATGACCGTCACGCCCGACTGCACCAGCTTGTCGCCGTAGGCCTGCGCCTCGTCGCGCAGCGGATCGTCCTCGGCCGAGACGATCAGTGCCGGCGCCAGGTTCTTCAGGCGGCTCGACTGCAGCGGCGACGCATACGGATGGCTGCGGTCGGCCGCGTTCGGCAGGTAGCCGCGGTAGGCCGCCTCGCATTCGCCGACGGCCCTGGCCTGGTCGGAGCAGGTCGGCATCTCGCGCATCGAGCAGGTCGACAGGCCCGGATCGAGCATCGGCATGATCAGGATCTGCCCGGCCACCTTGGGGGTGCCGCGGTCGCGCGCCATCAGGGCGCACACGGCGGCCAGGTTGGCGCCGGCCTCGATGCCGGCCACCAGCATGCGCTTGCCGGTCCAGCCGAGCTTGGCCTTGTTCTTCTTGGCCCACAACAGCACCGCGTGCGCATCCTCGACGGCCGCCGGGAACGGCCGCACCGTGGCCAGCGTGTAGGTGGAGGACAGCACCACCGGATAGCCGCTGGCGTCGGCCAGGTGGCGCAGGAACTCGTCGCCGCATTCCAGGTCGCCGTCGACGAAGCCGCCGCCGTGGAAGAACACGATCAGGATGTCGCGCTTGCCGTCGCTGCCGGCCTTGTACAGGCGCGCGGCCAGCGGACCCTCGGCGCCGCCGACGTCCAGCTCGCGCACGGCCAGCGCCTGGCCGGACTGTTGCGTCGTGCTCATTGCTTTACCTCGCTGCAGGCCAGCAGCGTGGCCGGGCCCGCCGTGGCGGGCAAGTCTCCCACCACGCGCGGTTCCGATGCCACCACGTGGAACAGGGCGTCATAGCCGCGCGCCTCGGCGCCGGCGGCATGCGCGAACTCGTCGGTGAACAGCAGGCCCGCCATGGCGGCCACGCCGAGCAAGAGCCCGAGTGTTGCTGCGACTGCATCCCGTTGCATGTTCATGACGTTCTCCCGTGTTCCTGACAATTCTCTGCTGGCTGAAAAATTTCAAATTGAATCATCTACCGTTCCGACACTATAGTCTTCATCTACAATCTAATAAATACCCCAATTACGAATCGATTGTTCAGATTTCTGAACAATCGCTGAGTTTTCCTGGCGCCATCCATGGGCGTCTTCATAAAAGGTTGTGTCATGAACAAATTGCAGGCCATGGAAGTCTTCGTGCAGGTGGTCGATGCCGGCAGCTTCACGCGCGCGGCCGAGATGCTGCAGATGCCCAAGGCGACCGTATCCACGCTGGTGCAGTCGCTCGAGGCGGCGCTGTCGGCCAAGCTGCTGCACCGCACCACACGCCAGGTCACCGTCACCACCGACGGCGCCGCCTATTACGAGCGCTGCCTGCGCATCCTGTCCGACGTGCGCGACGCCGAGGAGTCGCTGTCGCGCACCCGCCTGTCGCCCAGCGGCCGGCTGCGCGTGGACGTGCCCACCGGCGTGTCGAGCGAGATCCTGGTGCCGGCCCTGCCCGCCTTCTTCGAGCGCTACCCGGACATCATGCTGGAACTGGGCAGTTCCGACCGCCCCGTCGACCTGGTCGAGGAAGGCGTCGACTGCGCCGTGCGCGGCGGCGCGCTGGGCGACACCAGCCTGATCGCGCGCCGCGTCGGCGTCGTCAACTTCCTCACCGCCGCCGCGCCCTCCTACCTGGCGCGCCATGGCGTGCCGCAGCACCCGCGCGACCTCGCACGGCACCGCTGCGTGAATTATTTCTCCGCCAAGACCGGCAAGCTGTTCGACTGGGACTTCAACCGCGACGGCGAGCGCATCGAGATACCGATGCGCGGCGTGATCGCCCTGAACGATTCGAACGCCTACATCGAGGCGGGGCTGGCCGGCCTGGGCGTGATCCAGATGACCGACTACCTGGTCGAGCGCCACGTCGCCAGCGGGCGCATGGTGCAGGTGCTGCCCGACTGGCACGCCGATCCGCTGCCGATCCACATCGTGTACCCGCAGAACCGCCACCTGTCGGCCAAGGTGCGCGTGTTCGTCGAATGGGTGGCCGAACTGTTCGCCGCCAACCCGTACATGAACGTCAACGCGGCGCCGCGGCCGGCGCCGGCCGCGGCCTGAACCGCGGGTGTAGAATCGACCGCACAGGCCGCCACGAGCCCGGCAGGAGACAGCGCATGACCCGCATCCACACCCGCACCATCGACGTGCTGCTGGCACAGTACGCCGACAGCCACCGCCATCCAACCAACGAGCGCATCCACTTCGTCTGCGTGCCGCTGATCGTGTTCACGCTGCTGGGCATGCTGTGGAGCCTGCACCCGCTGGCCGCCGGCGCCGCCTGCGCGGGGGCGCTGTGGTACTACGTCAGGCTGTCGCGCCCGTTCGCGCTGGGCATGCTGGCGATGGCGCTGGGCATGCTGTCCGTGCTGGCCCTGGCGCCGGCGGCGGCGGTGCTGCCCCTGTCGCTCGCCGTCTTCGTGCTGGCCTGGATCGGCCAGTTCATCGGGCACAAGATCGAGGGCAAGAAACCCTCGTTTTTCGACGACCTGCGCTTCCTGCTGGTCGGTCCGCTGTTCGTGCTGGGCTTCCTGTACCGGCGCCTGCACCTGGCCTATTGACCGATGTCAGGTGCGCGGTGCGCGTCGAGCGGCGCGCCGGCCGGCATGCGACGGGAGTAGGCTGGCGATGTCCTTCATCGACCTGCGCTGGAGACGATCATGCACCATTTCCCATCCCGCTTTCCTGTCATCCTGCTGCTTCCCTTGTCCGCCCTGCTGGCCGCCTGCGCCAATCCCTATACGTCAGGCAACGTCTACAGCAGCGACCAGACCATGAACGACCAGGTGGTACGCATGGGCACCGTGGAATCGGTGCGCAACGTCGTCATCGCCAATCCCGATCCGGGCGTCGGCACGATGTCCGGCGCCGCCCTCGGCGGCCTGGCCGGCTCGGCGGCCGGCAGCGGCCGCGGCGAAGCCGCGATGGGCATCCTCGGCGCCGTGGCCGGCGGCATCGCCGGCAACCGGGTCGAGGGCGAGGTCAACCGCAAGCCCGGCCTCGAGATCACGGTGCGGCTCGAGAATGGCGAGCTGCGCTCCGTCACCCAGCTGGCGGACGAGGCGTTCCGGCCCGGGGAGCGAGTCAGGTTGCTGGGCAACGGGTACACGACGCGGGTGACGCACTAGCCGGGCCGCCGGTCCCGGCGGCGCCGATACGCCGCTGTCGCATCCCAGGAACTGTCGCCGATCTAATGTCACAGCGGTAATGCGAAAGCACGTATACTTTCGCGATGCCCTCCTATGCCCTCTTCGCCATCGCCTCCCTGATCTGGGGATCCACTTTCTGGGCCATTACCCTGCAACTGGGCGAGATCCCGCCCGCGGTATCGGTCGTCTATCGTTTCGCGCTGGCGTCCATGACGCTGTTCGCGTGGTGCATGCTGCGCGGCGACCGCCTGTGGCTGCCCTGGCGCGTGCAGCGCTGGACCTTGCTGCAGGGTTTCCTGACGTTCGGCCTGTCCTACGTCTGCACCTACAATTCCGAACAATACGTGGTGTCCGCCATGGTGGCGGTGCTGTTCGCGCTGATGGTGTTCTGGACGCCGATCTGCGCCCGCATCGCCTTCGGCACGCCGATCCCGCGCCGTACCTGGGGCGCCGGCGCGGCCGCCATCGCCGGCGTGGTGCTGCTGTTCTGGCACGCGATCGGGACGGCGCTGCACGACGTCCGCCAGGGCGGCCAGGGCCATTTCCTGCTCGGCCTGGCGCTGGGCATCGCCGCCTCGGTCGCGAGCGCGGCCGGATCAATCGTCGTCGGCAAGGTGCGCGCGCAATCGGACAACCTGATCCTGACCACCGGC
>DAMAFT010000066.1:0-11464 GCA_031995805.1 Massilia sp. | reverse complement strand
TTCGCCCAGGTGGAGAGCCTGCGCGCGGCCCGCGGCGCCGACGGCCGGCGCGCCGTCGTGGTCCCGACCGTGCTGTCCCCGCACGATCCGCGCTGGGACGAACTGGACCGCATCACGCTGAAGGACTGGCTCGACCGCCAAGGCTATCGCGCGCCCACGCTGCACTGGTACCTGAACTATTGCTGCCGCGACGACTACGGCACGCGCTACGACAAGGTGTCGGCCTGGGCCGGCCTGCACTACTACTGCAGCCGCTGGGGGCAGGCGGCCAATGCCGGCAACGGCGCCTGGCTGACCTGGCCCGGCGGCCTGGCGCCGCTGGCCGAGAAAATGGCCGCGCGCGCCGCCGTGCCGCGCCACGCCGGCACCGTGGCGTCGGTACGCACCACGGCTGGCGGCGTCGAGGCGCTGTGCTTCGCGCTGGACGCCGCCGCGGCGTCGTCCGTCCCGCGCACGTACCTGGTACGCGCCCGCAAGGCCATCGTCGCCATGCCGGTCTATGTGGCTGCGCGCGTGGTCGAAGGCATCGAGGCGCTCGGCTTCGACGCGCGCCATCACACGCCGGCCTACGCGCCGTGGCTGGTGGCGAACTTCCTCATGAAGGACTTCCCGCGCGAGCTGCCGCATGCCCCGCTATCGTGGGACAACGTGGTGTACGGCGAACCGGGCCTGGGCTACGTCGTCTCGACGCACCAGGACATCCGCGTGGCGCCGCCGGGCAAGACCGTGTTCACCGCCTACGTCGCGCTGTCCGACCGCACCCCGCGCCAGGCGCGCGAATGGATGACGAAGGCGACCCCGGACGACCTGGTGGAACTGGCGGCGCGCGACCTGCGCACGGCCTACGGCTGGACCTTCGCGCCCTGCGTCGAGCGGGTCGACATCACGCTGCGCGGCCACGCGATGGCGGCGCCGCTGCCGGGCTTTCGCAGCAACGCCGGCCTGGCCGCGCTGCGCGAGACCGACGGCCCGGTGCTGTTCGCGCATGCGGACCTGTCGGGGTTTTCGGTGTTCGAGGAGGCGGCGTGGTGGGGGATCCAGGCGGCGCGCAAGGCGATGGGCGTGGTGCGAAACGCGTAATACACCTGTCGTTCGGCGTACAAGCCGGCGTCAAGGCTGCATCCCGTACCGGTCCACGAACCTGCGCACCCCATCCGGATCGGCCTGCAGCCACGCCTCCAGCGCCGGCCGGTACGACTCGCGGTAGGCCAGCAGCAAAATGGCCGGCTCCAGCTGGCCATCCTTGCCGAAGGCGATCATCTGCGCCAGCGCCGGATCGCTCACCGGCGCCTGCCCGGCCGCCGCCGTCTCGTCCATGACCTTCAGCGCCGCGCGCCAGGCCTGCAGCTCGATCTCGTAGGGGGAATACGTCTTGTTCTTGTCGGCGCGGGCGTTGGCTTCGGCCACGCCCAGCGCCAGGCGCATGGCGTTGTCGGCCGCGCCGGCGGTCTTCTGCAGGTCGCCGTCGACGTTCAGCGTCGACTTGCCGTCGGCGCCCACCTCGACCCGGACGCCGCGGCGCAGGTGCAGGGACTTGAGCGGCAGCGCCGTATTGCGGCGCAGCGCCGCCAGCTTGCCCCAGGTCGGCAACTGTCCCGGGTCCGCCGCGATGCCGTCGAGCAGCGCGCGCTCGGCCTCGGCGCCCTTGCCCTGCGCTTCCAGGGTGTCGGCCAGGAAGCGCCAGCCCTGGGCGTTGCGCGGCTCGATCTCGACGGCGCGCCGGAACAGCGCCGCCGCCTTGTCCCAATCCTTCTGCATGTACCAGCAGTCGCCCGCGCCGATCCAGGCATACGATGCCTTCGGGTCGAGGCGCATCGCTTCCTCGAACCGCGGCAGCGCCTCGGCGTAGCGGCGCTGCACGAACAGCTGCTCGGCCGCGGCGATCGCCCGGGCCGCTGGCGCGTTCGGGACATACAGCGGCGACGGCGCATCGCTCTCGAGCATGCGCAGCGTTTCCTGCGCCACCGGGTCGTCCGCCGCCAGCCCCAGCGCCGCCTTGGCCAGGCGGCGCGCCTCGGCGCGCAACTGCCCGGCCTTGGCCGGATTGGCGCCGGCCGCGGCAAGATAGGCCTGGGACGCGGCGGATACCGGCACGGATGCGGCAGGCGCCGCCTGGTGGGCGGCAAGGTATTTCGCCAGCGCCTCCTGCAGCTTGCCCTGCGAATGCGCCAGCTGCCCCTGCTGCATCAGGGCGGTACAGGCGGCATTGCAGGGATCGTCGGCGCGCGCCGGACCGGTGAACAGGATGGCGAGCAGCGCGCCGGCGAGGATCGAACGGGTCGTCATGGTGGCGATGTCCAAAACCACGATGTTACCGCGCCTGCGGCCATCCAAAACTACCGAATTGTCACGCCGGCCTCAGGAACGGTCGACGATGCGCGCGATCTTCCCATCGGCGAAAGCGAATGCCGATTCGCCGCGCAGGGCCAGTTCGGTGCCCGCAGGCGGCCCGTCCGGCACGTCGGCCGCCAGCGTGCCGCGCCAGTCGATCGTCACGACCAGGTCATTGCCGTCGCGGCGCACCGGCGCGGCGATGCGCTGCTCGCGCGCCGAAAACCGCGTGCGGGCCAGCCGCGCCAGCGCCGCGAACGCGTCGATGCCGTCGGTGCTGTTGGTCAGCTCGCCGTCCGACCAGTTCTCGAAGCGGACGTCCGGCGCCAGCACGGCCAGCATGCCGTCGACGTCGAACGCGTTGTAGGCGGCCAAGTAGCGCTCGACCAGCGCGCGTCCCGGGGTGTCGTGGGTGTCGTCCATCGGGGTTTCCTTGAAATCGGTTCAGTCCAGCCGCCAGGCGACGGCCGAGGCGTCGTCGGCGCGCTTGGCGGCGATGCCGGCGCCGGCCAGCGCGCCCGCCTCGAACGCGCGCAGCTCGTCGACCATTGCATCCAGGCCGCGCGCCAGGCAGGCCCCGCCCAGGCCGGCGTCGTCGTACAGGCCATAGGTATCGACGAGGCGGTAGAAGCCGTCGCTCATCGCCAGCAGCGCCGCACCGCCCGCGGGAACCGGCATGATTGCGGTGCGCGCCGCGAACGGCCCGCGCGGTTCCAGGCACAGCACCTGCGGGTTGGCGGCCGTGTTCTGGACGTGGCGGCGCTCCTGCAGCATCGGCAGCAGGCGCTCCCAGCGCGCGCCGGCGTCGCTCACGCCCTCGGCCACCAGCGCCGCCACGGTGGCCAGCACGTCCTTCTCGGCCGGGTTGTCGAACGGGTCGAGGTCGCGCGCCGTGCGATTTCCCTCGGCGTCGCGGCCCACTAGCAGGAGCTTGCTGTCGCCCAGGCAATACAGTTCGAGCGTGCCGGCGGCGCCGTCGCGACCGCGGCGCAGGCGCACCCAGCTCAGCGTCGATACCGGCCAGGCGTGAGGCGGGGCCGGCGGGCCGGCCACCAGCGCGCGCCAGGCGGCGCGGGTGGCGGACAGGGCCTGGCGCACCAGCGCCTCCTGGCTGCCGGCACGATGCAGCACGGCGCCGAGGTCGGACGCGAACTGGCGCACGAACCAGGACGGATCGCTGTCGCCGGCGCCGATCCAGCGCTGCGCCGTCAACGGCGTGGCGCCGTCCATCACGATGATGTCGGTGCGGCCGTCGCCCTCGTGGACGGCGACCAGGTCTTCGTTGATGCGGCCATTGCCGGCCGATGACACGAGGCTGTACCTCATTCCCGCTCCGTTCGCTATGAACCCGCCCGTTACTATACCCGAGGTCGACGCATCATTTTGCTGGTCGGATAATTATTCCATGCGGGCGCCGCGCCGGCTCATGGAAGACCTGGCGCCGACGGCCGCAGGCCGCGCGTGGTGAAGTAGCGCCGCAGCGCCGCGACGTCGGCGGCCGGATCGGCCAGCGCGACGTGGCCGTCGGGGCGCACCAGGTACAGCGCATCGCGCGCCAGGCCCGCATCCGCACAAGCCTCGCTCCAGGGAAAGCGATGCAACGCCAGGCCGGCGCCGGCGCACCAGGCGGCCAGCCCCGCACCGGCGGTCCCGTATATGTGCGCCTGCCAGGCGGCGGCCAGCGGGGCGTGGTTGTCGGGGCCGTGCAGGCCGGTCCAGGGCAGGCGGTCGCCGCCGCACACGCGGCCGGCCCGGCCTTCGCTCAGCGGGCTGTCGCGGTACGCGATCGCCGTCTGCGACAGGATCCGGAACAGGCGCGCGCGCAAGGGTTCGACGCCGTCGGCGACCGAGGCGAGCAGCGGCACGACGTGGGCGCGCACGAACCCGGCCAGGCTGCCCTGCGCCGTCGCGAAGGAAAACACGCGGTCGGTCGTCTCGACCAGCCGGCGCGCAAAGGCGATGCGCTCGCTCTCGTAGCTGTCGAGCAGGCCGTCGGGGGCGCGGCCGGCCGCCACCATCGCCAGTTTCCAGCCCAGGTTGGCGGCGTCGCCGATGCCCGTGTTCATGCCCTGGCCGCCGGCCGGGCTGTGCACGTGGGCGGCGTCGCCCGCCAGCAGCACCCGTCCGCGCCGGTAGTGGCCGGCGACGCGGTGGTGCACGCGGTAGGTGGAGAACCAGTTGACGCGCCGCACCTCGATGCCGAGGCTGGCGATCGCGCCGCGGCGCACGTCCTCGAAGGCCAGCGGCCGCTCCGGCACGGCGGCGCCTTCGCGCGCCGGGCGGATGGCGCCGATCAGGCGCGCCATCCCGGTGCGCGTGTACGACAGCAGCAGCACGAAATCGGCGCCCTCGAACGCCGCATGGATGTCGCCATCGGCCGCCGCCCCGCCCACCTCGACGTCGGCCACGTAGAAGGTCTGGGCATAGGTGCCGCCTTCGAAGCCGGTGCCCAGCAGGTGGCGCACCGTCGAGTGGGCGCCGTCGCAGCCGGCCAGCCAGCCGGCCGCGCAATCCGATTCGCCGCCCGGCCCGCGCAGGCGCGCGCGCACGCCGTCGGCGCCGGCGTCGAAGCCGAGCAGTTCGGTATGGCGCTCGACGGGCACGCCCCGCTCCCCGAGATGGCGCTCCAGCAGGCGCTCGTGGTGGTCCTGCGGATAGATCAGCACGAAGGGGTACGGCGTGAGCGCCCGGCCGGCGTCGCCGAACGCCAGGCGCGCGCGCCGCCGTCCGCCCGCCCAGATGTTCAGCGCCGGGTTGCGCATGCCGGCCGCCGCCACCTCGCCGGCCAGGCCGAGTTGGCGGTACAGCTCGAGGGTGCGCGCCTGCACCGCCATCGCGCGCGACCCCGTGCCCGCCTCGGGGGCGCGGTCGACGATGCGCACGGCGACGCCCGCGCGCGCCAGCCACAGCGCCAGCACCAGCCCGGTGGGACCGGCGCCGGCGATCAGCACTTCGCAATCCTTCATGGGTCATCCTCCCTGGCCTCTACCGTTCTTGACCGGATCCACGGCACCCAGTTCACCACGGTTTGCTCGCGCACGCTAGCGAAACCGGCGATCCGGCGCTTGCCGCTAGAATGACACGGACGGGTTCGACAGAAAGGAGTGACCGTGAAGATCGCTTGTATCGCCTGGGGTTCCCTGATCTGGGAACCCGGTCCGCTGAAGCTGGCGTCCGGCTGGATGCCTGACGGTCCGCACCTGCCGCTCGAGTTCGTGCGCGACAGCGACGACAGCGACGAGCTGGCGCTGGTCCTGCACGACACGGCGCCGGCCATGCCGACGCACTGGGCGCTGCTGGACGCGGCCGACCTCGACGCGGCGCGCGAGATGCTGCGCCAGCGCGAGAAGATCCGTCCCGAATACCCGCAATGGGTCGGCAGCATCCCCAGCCCGCACGGCCCGGCCGACGCGCGCATCGCCGCCTGGATGGGCGGGCGCGGGCTGGACGCCGTGGTCTGGACCGCGCTGCCGGCCAAGTTCGCCAGGGTGAGCGAGCGCGCGCCCAGCGCCCACGAAGCCGTCGCCTTCCTGGCCGGCCTGCAGGGCGCGCAGCGCACCAAGGCGGAGGATTACGTGCGCCGGGTGCCGCCCGCCATCCGCACGCTGTACCGCGGGCTGTTCGAGGACAGGCTGGGCTGGACGCCGCGCCAGCCCTGACGGCGCCCTGGCCTTTGGATGGGTGCCGGGGCGGGCGCGATCCGCTATGCTCCATCCTGCACCTCCAGCGACCGGAACGCCATCATCCTTTGGTATGAGCCGGTATCTCTTCGTATAGCTAGACTGTGCGCGGCGCGCTGCCGACAATGCAGCCATGTCACGCGCCGCCCCAGGGCCGCCGTGCGCACGGTTCCAACGTACGAGGAGCAGCCCATGAGCAACCACCCATCTCCCTCCGGCGCCGACCGGCCCGCCACCGTGCCGGCCGCGGCCATCGGCCAGCTGGCCGCGTCCATCGCCCACGAGGTCGACCAGCCGCTGGCCGCCATCGCCCTGCACGCCCGCGCCGCGCTGCGTTGCATCGAGCGCGCCCAGGCGCCGGCCGCCGCCGACAGCGGCGATGCCGCCGAGCAGGCCGGCGCCGCGCTGCGCGCCGTCCTGGAAGCCTCGGCCCAGGCCAGCGACATCCTGCGCAGCATGCGCACGCTGGCCGGCCAGGCGCACGCCGCGCGCACCCGCTGCGACGTGGCCGGCGCCGTCGACGACGTGCTGTCCGCCTACGAGGACACGCTGGCCGGCCTGGGCGTGGCGCCGCGCGTCAGCATCGCGCGCCATGCCCGCACCGTGCACGCCAGCCCGGTCCAGTTGCGCCAATTGCTGCGCAACCTGGTCGGCAACGCCATCGACGCGCTCGCCGCCGTGCCGGCAGTGCGCCGCCGGCTGCGCATCGCGGCCCAGCTGGACGGCGCCGGCATGCTGGTGCTGACCGTGCACGACAGCGGCATCGGCATGGATGCCGCCCAGGCCCGGCGCGCCTTCGACCCGATGTTCACCACCAAGGCGGGCGGCATGGGCCTGGGCCTGGCGATCTGCCGCGCCATCGTCGACGCCCACGGCGGCCGCATCTGGGCCGAGGCGCTACCCGGCAGCGGCTGCATGGCGGGCGTGGCGCTGCCGCACCGCGTGGATGCCGGCGCCGAGGACGTGGGCGCCGGCGCGGAGGTCCACCATGGATGAGGCGCGCCCGATCACCCTGGTCGTCGCCGATGACCACCCGCTGATCCTGGCCGGACTGGCCGCCATGATCCGCGACGAGCCGGCCCTGGCGCTGCTGGGCCAGGCCGCGGACGGCCCCGCCGCCGTCGACATGTACCTGCGCCTGCGTCCCGACGTGCTGCTGGTCGACCTGAACATGCCGGGCGGCGGGGTCGAGGCGATCCGCCGCATCCGCGCGGCCGTGCCGGACGCAAAGATCGTCATCCTGACGACCTGGGAAGGCGACGAGGACGTGCACCGCGGCCTGCTGGCCGGCGCCAGCGCCTACCTGCTCAAGCAGTCCGGCCTGGAGCAGGTGGTGGACTGCGTGCGCCAGGTCGCCGCCAACCGCCGCTACCTGGCGCCCGGCCTGGCCGAGAAGCTGGCGGCGCGCGTGCCGGCCAACCGCCTGTCGCCACGCGAGCTGGAGATCCTCGCCCACCTGAGCGCTGGCATGAGCAACAAGATGATCGCGCGCACCGAGAACATCGGCGTCGGCACCGTCAAGTACCACGTCAACAACATCCTGTCCAAGCTCGACGTCTCGTGCCGCACCGAGGCGGCGTGCGTGGCGGCGCGGCGCGGCCTGCTGCATCACGTCTGAATCCCTGCCATGAACCATTTCCCGATCCTGCGCCCGCGCGCCACCCTCGCGACCATCGCCGCTGCGCTGGCGCTGCTGGGCGCCGCCGCCCCCGTCTCCTCCGCCCGCGCCGCGGCGCCGCTCGCCGCCGTCCAGGCGCCCGGCTGGTACCGCACGATGGTGGGCGCCTTCGAGGTCACCGTGCTGTCCGACGGCACCCACGCCTTCCCGATCGATACGGTGATGACCGGGATCGACGCCCCGGACATCGCCCGGGCGCTGGCGCGCCAGGAACTGCGCCAGCCGGTGCAGGGCTCGATCAATGCCTTCCTGGTGAATACCGGCAGCCGGCTGGTGCTCATCGATACCGGCGCCGGCAGCCTGTACGGCGACTGCTGCGGCCGCGTACTGGCCAACCTGCGCGCAGCCGGCTACCGCCCCGAGCAGGTCGACCTGGTGCTGCTGACCCACCTGCACAAGGACCACGTGGGCGGCATCCTCGCCGACGGCAAGCCGGCGTTCCCGAACGCCGTCGTGCGCGCCGCCCGCGCCGACGCCGACTACTGGCGCGACGCCGCCAGCAAGGCGCGCGCCCCGCAATTCCTGTCGAGCTTCTTCGACGCCGCCGCGGCCGCGCTGGCGCCGTACGAGGCGGCCGGCCGCTTCCTGCCGTTCGACCCGGCCGCCGCCGCCGAGGTGGCCCCGGGCATCCGCGCGCTGGCGGAACCCGGCCACACGCCCGGCCATGCCGGCTACCTGGTCGAGAGCCGGGGCCAGGCGCTGCTGGTGTGGGGCGACGTCGTGCACGTCGCCGCCCTCCAGCTCGACCATCCCGGCGCCGCCGTCAAGTACGACGGCAGCCGGGACGATGCGGTCGCGACGCGCAAGGCACTGCTGGAGCGGGCCGCGGCGCAGCACCTGCTCGTCGGCGCCGCCCACGTGGCATTCCCCGGCCTGGGCCACCTGCGCCGCGACGGCGCCGGCTACGCCTGGATCCCGCTGAACTACGAAGGCGATCCGGCCGCTCAGCCGTCCACCAGGTAGCGCGACGGTTCGGCCAGCGGCAGGCCGGCGACCGGCGCCGCCAGCGCCGCCGACGCCATCGACGCCCGCTGCGCCATCGCCTTGAACAGGCGCCGCACCACCCGGCTCAGCGAGGCGTGGCTGCGGCCACGGCGCAGCAGGTCGTGGCGCCCGCGCAACCGGTAGCCGTCGAAGAACACCACCTAGTAGTCGACCTGCACGTCGCGGCAGGCGGGCGCCACCTCGTCGGCCCAACCGGCGAGTACCCGGTTGGCCATGCGGAATTCGCTGACCACCACGGTGGCGCAGGCGCGGTGCGTGAGCCGGATGCGCACCACGTCGATCGGTTCGGCGGCGCAGCTGGCGGCGTGGACGGGGATGGTCATGGCGGGCTCCGGAAAGGCGGTTGGCGATGCCGGCGCGCCTGGTCCGTGCGCGCCGGGAACAGGATCGATGGTAGCAACGGCCACCGGCGCGCGCCTATCCCATAGGACAGGGACGTTATTGTATGATTGACGGATTCCACCACCAGCCATGATGTTCAGCATGACCAGCACCGACACGATCCGCGTGATGATCGCCGACGACCACCCGATGATGCGCGAGGGGATCGCCGCGTCCCTGTGCGCCCATGGCGGCATCGAGATCGTGGCCCAGGCCAGCGACGGCGACGAAGCCATCCGCTGCTTTTCCAGCCAGCGCCCGGACGTGGCGCTGGTCGACCTGCAGATGCCCGGCAAGGACGGGCTGGAAGCGATCCGCGCCATCCGCAGCCTGCATCCGGACGCGCGCCTGGTGGTGCTGACCACCTACGACGGCGACGCCCGCATCGCGGCCGCCCTCAAGGCCGGCGCCTCGGCCTACCTGCTGAAGAACGTGCCGGGCCGCGAACTGGCGGCCACCGTGCGCGAGGTGCACAACGGTTCGCACGTGCTGCCGCAGGCGCTGCGGCGCGAGGTGGCGATCCACTACGCCGGCGACGCGCTGTCGCCGCGCGAGCTGGACGTGCTGCGCCTGGCCGCCCTGGGCCATTCCAACCGCGCCATCGGCGAGCGCCTGCACATCGGCGAGACCACGGTCAAGACGCACATGAGCACGATCCTCGTCAAGCTGGGCGCGAACGACCGCGCCCACGCCGTCACGCTGGCCGCGCAGCGCGGCTACATCGACCTGTGATCGCGCTCCGCCATCGCCCGTGCCTGCCCGCGCTGGCGGCGGCCTGGGCGATCGGCGCCGCGGCCCAGCCCGCCCCCCAGGTCAGCGCCGACTACCAGCACAAGCAATGGACCGCCGCCGACGGCGCGCCGCTGCAGATCAGCAGCATGGCGCAGACTGCGGACGGCTGGCTGTGGCTGGGCACCTTCGACGGCCTGTACCGCTTCGACGGCGTGCGCTTCATGCGCTATCCGCTGCCCCCGCGCCGGGGGCCCAACAGCAGCCGCATCATCGAGCTGCACGCCGGCCCGCAGGGCGAACTGTACATCGCCTACGCGGCCGAGGGCCTGTCCCGGCTGCGGCCCGACGGCAGCCTGCAGGACCTGCCGCCGACGCCCGCGCCAGGCCGGCCGATGCAAGCGATGACCGTCGACGCCGACGGCAGCCTGTGGGCCATGAACGGCGGCATCCAGCACTTCCGCGATGGACGCTGGACCACCGTCGAACCGGCGGCCGGCTGGGACGATTCTCGGCACCGCAGCTTCGCCCTCGACCAGCGCGGCCAGCTGTGGGCCGTCAACGACCATGCCACCTGGCGCCTGGACCGCGCCGCCGGACGCTTCGTGCGCATGCTCGATGCCGGCGGCGACCTGGCGTTCGCGCCGGACGGCCGCCTGTGGCTGCTGGACGACGGGGGCGGCGCGCGCCTGGTGGCCGATCCCGGCGGCGGCGCCCGGCCGGCCCGCTTCGGCGCTTCGGAAAGCCGCTACGCCGGCCAGTTCGGCCCGGACGGCGCGCTGTGGATGCTGTCAGGGTGCCCGCAGCGCGTCTGCGTCGTACCCGATGCCGGCGCCCGTCCCGGCCGCCGCTACGCCGCCGCGCGCGGCGCGCCGCTGCGGTTCGCCGGCCCCGGGGCGCTGTCCGGCGTCGACCCGCGCGGCGTCCTGGTCGACCGCGAAGGCAATGTCTGGATCAGTACCGAGAATGGCCTGGACCGCTACCGCCGCAGCGCCTTCGCCCACGCCGGCCTGCCCGGCACCGGCACCGACTACAGCCTGGCCACGGATGCCGACGGCCGCGCCTGGGCCGCCTACGGCGTCACGTCCACGCTGTGGCGCCTGCGCCCGGACGCCGCGCCGGCGGCCGAACCCGGGACCGCGGCGCTGGTCGCGCGCGACGCCGCCGGCGCGCTGCTGGTCGGCAGCCGGCGCGACATCGAACGGCGCCGCGGCGATGCGCGCGAACGCATCCCGCTGCCGCCGGGCCCGGATGGCAAGCCAGCGGACATGCGCATGCTCGGCATCCTCGACGACGGCCGGGTGCTGTGGACCGCGACGCCGGCGACGGGCCTGATCGGCTGGCGCGACGGCAAATGGCTGCCGGGGCGCACGTTCCGCCTGCCGCCGAAGATCTTCCAGTCGGCGCCCGGCGGACCGGGCCAGCTGTGGCTGGCGACCGGCGACGGCAAGCTGGTCCTGTACGACGGCGCCAGCGACACCAGCAGGGTGCAGGCCGACATCGCCGCGCTGGGCACGGTGGCGGCGATCTTCCCGGACGGCGACCTCACCGTCAGCGGCGACGGCGGCATGGGCATCGTGCGCGACGGCCGCCTGCGGCAGCTGCGCGCGGCCGATCCGAACGTGCTGTGCAACGTGTCGGGCCGCGTGATCACGCCGGA
>DAMAFT010000065.1:0-11478 GCA_031995805.1 Massilia sp. | reverse complement strand
GCTCTACGACGCCCTGGTCACGCCCGACATGCTGGCCCTGTGCCCGCAGGCCGAACTGATCTCCGTGGGCAAGCGCTCGGGCCAGCGCTCGACGGCGCAGGCCGTCATCAACGAGAAGCTGGTCGAGTGCGCGCGCCGCCACCGCCTGGTGGTGCGCCTGAAGGGCGGCGACCCGATGCTGTTCGGCCGCGCCGACGAGGAATTGCGCGCGCTGGAAGCGGCCGGCATCGACGTCGAGGTCGTCCCCGGCATCACCACGGCCGTCGCGGCCGCGGCGGCCACCCGGCAGCCGCTCACGCGGCGTGGCCTGGCGCGCAGCGTCGCCTTCTTCACCTCGAGCACGGCGCCGGACGAGCCGGATCATCCCGCATTGCCCGAAACCGACACGCTCGTGCAGTACATGGGCGGGCGCGAGGCGGCCGCCACCGCCGGGCGCCTGCTGGCCGAAGGCCGCCGCCCCGACCTGCCGGTGGTCGTGGTCGAGAACTGCAGCCGTCCCGACCAGCGCATCCTGCGCCTGGACCTGGTGGCGCTGGCCGGCGGCCTGGAGACGGCGCACGGGCCGGTGCTGGTGATGATCGGGGAAGCCATGCAGCGGCGCGCGGAGCAGCCGGCGGATCCCGGGCAGGCATGACGTCGATTTGCCTTACGGGCTATTCCGTACGGCGCACACTCCCGCTTACCACCACGGCACGAACGCCATCCCGTCCTGGATGCTGCCGATCACCTGTGCCTGGTTTTCCGTGCTCTCGCTGAACGCCACCAGCACGTCGGCCCGCGTCGTGTGGTCGATGGTGTCCAGCCAGAAGGCGTAGCCGGCCGCGTCCGGGCTGCGATGCAGCACGTTCTGGTACAGCGCCTGGACGAACTGGGTGTCCGTGCTGTTGGCGCCGTACAGCTTGGCGAATTCGGCGCTCGCCACGAAGCCCTGCGCCGCCTCGCGCAGGCCGTGGCCCGCGTCCAGCGCATCGATCCAGAATCCCAGGCCCGTCTTGTCCGGCGCGCGGTTGAACGCGGCCTGGTACAGGCGGTAGGCTTCGCCGGCAGTGCCGTCGACGTCGAGGGCGAGCGACTGGTCGCTGAACTGCAGGCGCTCGACGTTGTTCAGCAGCGTGCTCAGGCCGGACGCATCCGACACCAGCACGCCGGCGCCGCTCTTGGCGACCGTGTAGGCGGAACGCGCGCCGCCGTACACGACCGTATCCAGGCCGTCGAGGCCGTCCAGTACCGATGCGCCCGAGGGCGCCGCCAGGATGTCGTGGCCGGCGCTGCCCAGCACCTTGGCGGGCGCGGGTGTCGCCGGCGTGGACGGCGTCGTGCCTGTTGGCGTGCCGGGCGTGGTCGTCACCGGCGGCGTGGTCGCCGGTGGGGGCGCAGGCGTGGTGACGGGCGGCGTGGTGACGGGCGGCGGTGTCGACACGTTGCCGGAACCGCCGTCCTGCGTGCCGCCGGATACCGGAGGCGTGTCCACGCCCGGCAGCACGCGCACCTCGACGCTGGCGCTGCCGTCGGCGGCCGTGTCGACCCAGGCCGCGGCGAAGCCGCCGCCGGCCAGCGCCCTGACGTCCGGGCTGGTCTGGTCGCCGCCGCGCACCTGGTTGAGCGCGAACTCGCTGGCGTCGGCCGCCGTGCCGCCGGCATCGAAGCGGCGGCCGTAGACGCCGTTGGCGTCGCCGTCGCCGCCCTGCCAGGCGACCAGGAAGCCGCCGTCGGACAGCGCCGTGACGGCCGCGTCGTAGCGGCCGCCGCCCGATGCGACGTTGGCCTGGACCACGCCGCCCAGCTCGCGGCCGGCGTCGTCGAAGCGCTGGAAGAAGATGTCGCTGATCGAGAACCCGCGCGGGTCGTTGATGTAGCTGTCCCAGGCCACCACGAAGCCGCCGCCGGCCAGCGCCGTCACGTGCGGCAGCGGGGCCGCGGTCGTGACGCTGGCCGCGTAGCCGTCGCCGTTGGCGACGAAGGCGGCGCCGCCCTTGAGCGCGGCGTACACGTTGCCGTCGCCGATCTCGCCCCACGACAGCACCCAGCCGCCCTGCGCCAGCGCCGCGACGGCGGGGCTGTAGGCCGTACCCAGCGCCGTCCAGGACTGGGCGGCGCCGGCCGGCATGCCGTCGGCGCCGGCCTGCTGCACGTGCACCGCGCCGCCGCTGCGCCAGCCGACCACGAAGGATCCGTCGGACAGCGTGGCCAGCGTCGGCATGCCGGCATCGGCGGCGGCGTCCAGCACGTGCTCGGCGCCGGCGCTGCCGTCCGCGCCCACCACGCGGTAGGCGACCTTGCTCGCGCCGTTCGCCTGCACCGTATAGGCGACGGCGAAGCGCCCGCCCGACAGCGCGGTCACGGCCGGCTCGCCCTCGGCCACGCCGTCGCCGGAAGGCGTCACGGCGAAGGCGCTGCCGAGCGCATTGCCGGCCGCGTCGCGCAGTTGCGCGCGAATCACACCGCCACCGACGCCGCCATCCGGCGCCTGCCAGACGGCGACGAAGCCGCCGCCGCTCAGCGTCGCCAGGGCGGGCGCGCCGGCGTAGGCGCCGCTGGCGGCGCCCGCCCTGGCCTCGTTCGACAGGCCGGCCAGCGTGTCGGTATTGCCATCCTCGATCGTGTAGTTCAGCGTGCGCGTGACGCCGCCGGTGCCGATCGGGTTGCCGCTGGCGTCGACCTGGTAGCGGTCGTAGTAGTGGATCGTCACCGAGGCGGCCGTGCCGGCGGCCGGGATCTGCGCCGGGTCGGCGATCACGAGCCGGGCCGCGGTATCGACGGCGGCGTCGTAGACGACCTTGAACAGGCCCGGCTGCGACTGGCCGTCGATGGCCCAGCGCCCGCCGGTCCGGGAGCCGGTGTCGATGGCCTCCAGCAGGTCGACGACGGCGCCCGCCGCCATGGTGGTGAACACGGTGTCGTTGGCGCCGGCCAGGCCGACCGGCTGGGTATCGGGCACCACCGTCGCCACCGCGGTGACCGTGCTGCCGTCGGCCAGCTGGTAGTGCGCGTCGAAGCCGTCCGGCGTGACGGAGTCACCGCCGCTGCGGTCCTGGAAGCGCCACAGCGTGCCGCCGGCGGCGACCCAGGCGCCGCTGCCGTCGACCGGCAGCGCATAGCTGCTCCAGGTCTTGCCGTTGTCGAAGCTGTACTGCAGGTCGCCGCGCGACGCTTCCTGGCCCAGCAGGCTGGCAGCATCGAAGGCGACGCGCGTCACGGGCGAGGTCGCGGCGCCGGACGACATGGACGTGCCGGCATAGCTCCAGGTATGGCTGGCCAGGCCGGGGCGGACGTAGATGGTGGAGATCGGGGAGGTCATGGCGGATCGTCGGATGGGCCGCCGCGGGGGCACGGCTGGCTTATGGATGAGTATGATTCCCCACGGCAAGTCCAAATGCAACGAGGAAATTACTTTACCGACAGAAATACCGCCAAAAACCAACGTTTTATGGTTTTCGATGCAATGCAGTTGGCATTAGAAAATGCATCGGCAACAATAAAAATAATGAAAAGGCTAGACGCCAGCACTACCTTTACAAAAAACAAACTAATGCGGCATCAGGGCGCCGGATCGGCGGCGGTGGCGCAATACGCGGCCATCGCCGCCAGCACGCCCGGGTCCTCGCCGACCGCCGGCACGGTCGAGACGTCCAGCTGCGGCCAGGCCGCGCGCAACTCGTCGACGAGGCGCGGCAAGTCGCGCAACAGGTGGCCGCCCTGCCCCAGGAACACGGGAACGACGACGAGTTCGCGCACGCCGAGGGCGGCCAGGCGCGCCGCCTCGTCCGGCAGGCCGGGCGTCATCAGTTCGAGGAAGGCCAGCGACACGGCGCAATCGGGCCGCTGCTGCGCGACCAGCGCGCGCAGGCGCTCGAACGGCGCCGCCCAGGACGCGGCGCGCGCGCCGTGGGCGAACAGGACCAGCGCTTTGGCGGGCGCGGCCATCAGTGCCGCTCCACCCAGCGCAGGGCGCCGATCGCCAGCAGCAGGTACAGCAGGCTGGGCGCCACGGCAGTGAGGAACGCCGGCCAGGTCGACAGCATGCCGAGGTGCGAGAACAGCGAGTTGATCAGCAGGAAGCTCACGCCGATCATGATGCCCACGAAGATCTTCAGGCTGACGCCGCCGCTGCGCGTGTGCAGGTAGCCGAACGGCAAGGCCAGCGCCATCAGCACGAAGATCGACAGCGGGTCGACGATCTTTTTCCAGAACGCGATCTTGAAGCGTTCGGTTTCCTGGCGGTTCTCGGCCAGGTGGCGCGTGTAGACGGCCAGTTCGTTGGCCGACATGCGCTCGGGATCGGAACGCGACACGGACAGGATCTTGGGCGTGATTTCCGATACCAGGTCGAGGCTGGCCAGCTTGCGCGTGGCCACCGCCGCCGTTTCCTGGCCAAAGGTGCTCTGGATGGTCTGGCCGCGCGGCACCAGCGTGCCCGGCACCGGCAGCGCGCGGCTGTTGGTGAACAGGGTCTCGGTCACGTCCTGCAGGCGCCAGATGCCGTTGCCGCTGAAGGTGGCGGCGGCGGCCGTGATCAGCGCGCGCATGCGCATATGGTTGTCGAACTCGTAAAGCTGCACGTCGACCAGCTGGCCGTCCGGGCGGATCTGGCGCGCATTGAAGAAGCGCGAGCCGGTCACGGGACCGCGCAGGCCGCCGTTGTGGATGGTGTCCTTGGTCCACATGCCGGAACGGAACTCGGCCGACACCGTGGCGCCCTTGGCCGACAGGCGCACGCGCTCGGCCAGCGGCGCCGTGCGCGGCGTGACCAGCTCGCCGAAGATGAAGCTGATCACGACGAACAGGATGCCGATGCGGAACAGCATGCCGGCCGCCATCCGTGTCGACATCGACGAGGCGCGCATGATCGTGAATTCCGAACTCTGGGCGAACTGCGCCAGCGTGTAGATGGTGCCGATCAGCGCGGCCACCGGCATCACTTCGTACATATGGCCGGGAATCAGCAGCAGCACGTACAGCACCGCGTGCTGCATCATGTAGCCGCCCTTGCCCACCGCGGGCAGCTCGCTGGTGAGGTCCATGAAGGCGATCAGGCCCAGCAGGGCGACGAGCACGAAGGCCACCGCCTGCGAGATATTGACCAGGAAATAGCGCTGCAAGATCCTCATCGCGCGCCCTCCGCGGCCGTGCCGTCCTTGAGCAGGCGGCGGCGCTTGAACGCGCTCCACAGCACGGCCGGATGCCAGCGGTGGTTGACGTTCAGGCGCCAGGCGAACAGTGCGAGCACGGTCAGCAGGCCGAGCAGGTGCAGCGGCCACCAGCCCATCGCCAAACTGAGCTTGCCTTGCTTGACGCTGTTCTCGAACAGCTTGGTCAGGTTGTTGTACGTGAAGAAGATCAGCAGTGCCAGGATCAGGTTGGCCGAGCTGCCGGCGCGCGGATTGACGAAGCCGAGCGGGATCGCCAGCAGCATCAGGACCACGCAGGTGATCGGCGCCGAGATGCGGTACAGCAGTTCGGCATCGGTGTAGCGGTTTTGCGGCAGCGCCAGGATGGCCTGGGTCGACAGCGCCTCGGCCGGCGTGTCGGTGCCGATCACGGGTACCTGGTTGCCCACGCGCATGCGGTAGCGCTCGAATTCCATCGACTGGAAATCGGCCTGCCCCGGATGGCCCAGGTAGCGCCGGCCATGCTTCAGCACGAGGTAGGAACCGCCCTTGTCGTCCGGCTCGATCACGCCTTCCTTGGCGACGACGACCGAGTTGCCGTTGGCGTCGACGCTGTTGACGAACACGTTCTGCACGACCGTCGAGCCACTGGTGGAGCCTTCGACGAAGAACACCCGGTTGGCCGAGGTGGATTCGCGGAACTGGCCCGGCGCTACGCGCTTGAGGTCTTCGCGCTTCTCGAAGCGCTGGATGTACTCGACACTCTTGCCCTTGGCCCAGGGCGTCGCGAACAACGCCAGCAGGGCGACGGCGATCACGACCGGCAGGCCGGCCAGCAGCACCGGCTTGATCCAGCGCGCGAGCGACTGTCCGGAGGCGAACCACACGACCATTTCGGAATCGCGGTAGCTGCGCGTGACGGTGGCGATCACGGCGATAAAGCTGGTCAGAATGAGGATGGTTGGCAGATAATTCAGCACGGAAAAACCGATCAGCGCCAGCACGTCGGCCGAAGCGACCTTGCCGCCCGCGGCCTTGCCGAGGATGGAAATCAGGGTCCAGGTGACGAAGATCGAAAACAGGACGGTGAAGGTTGCGCCGGCCACGCTGGCCAATTCACGCTGTAGGGCGCGTTGGAAAATCATTCGATAGTTATAATTGCAGGTTTATGGGAACGTCAAGGAACCGCCGCCTGGCGCAGGTTTCCGGAAGTTTCCCGAGGCGTACGCGCGTCACAAACACGAAACGGAGAATCAAATGGACTTTAGCATAAAAGCATTCGACACAAAAAACACGCTGGCAGCAGCCAAGTCGGGCTGCGTCGCAGTCGCGGTGTTCGAGAACAAGAAACTGTCGGAGGCAGCGAAAGCCCTCGATGCGAACGGCGACATCGCCGCCGCCGTCAAGTCGGGTGATATCTCCGGCAAGCCGGGCTCGACCCTGCTGCTGCGCGGCGTGGCCGGCGTGACCGCGGCGCGCGTGCTGCTGGTCGGCATGGGCACCGACGACGTCGTCAGCGAAAAGAGCTTCGCCGGCGCCGTGTCCGCCACGCTGAAGGCGTTCGCCACCCTCGGCGCACAGGATGGCATTATCGCATTCCCGCTGGAGAATGTGAAAGGCCGCGACCTGGCATGGGCCGTGCGCGCCATCGTCATCGGCGCCAACGAAGCCGAATTCCGCACCGACGCGCAAAAGAGCAAGAAGGATCCGGCACCCGCCGGCGTGCGCAAGCTGGCCATCGCCGTGCCCCAGGCGAATCCGCAGCTGAAGGCCGTGCTGGCCCAGTCGATCGCCATCGCCAACGGCATGAACCTGACCCGCGAACTGGGCAACCTGTCGCCGAACGTCTGCACCCCGACCTACCTGGCCAACACCGCCAGGAAGATGGCCGGCGACTACGGCTTCGACATCGAAGTCCTGGAGCGCAAGCAGCTCGAGGCGCTCAAGATGGGCAGCTTCCTGTCCGTCACCCGTGGCAGCGACGAACCGCCGAAGTTCATCGTCCTGAAGCACAACGGCGGCAAGAAGAACGAGGCGCCGGTCGTACTGGTGGGCAAGGGCATCACCTTCGACACCGGCGGCATCTCGCTCAAGCCGGGCCCGGGCATGGACGAAATGAAGTACGACATGTGCGGCGCCGGCTCGGTGCTGGGCACCTTCCGCGCGATCGGCGAGATGGGCCTGAAGCTGAACGTGGTCGGCATCGTCGCCGCCTGCGAGAACATGCCGTCGGGCCATGCCACCAAGCCGGGCGACATCGTCACCGCGATGAACGGCACCACCATCGAGATCCTGAACACCGACGCCGAGGGCCGCCTGATCCTGGCCGACGCCCTGTCCTACGCCGAGCGCTTCAAGCCGGCCGCCGTGGTCGACATCGCCACCCTGACCGGCGCCTGCATCGTTGCCCTGGGCCACCACAACTCGGGCCTGTTCACCCGCCACGACGACGCCCACGACGCCCTGGCCGAGGAACTGCTGGACGCCGGCAAGCAGGCCGGCGACGGCGCCTGGCGCTTCCCGATCGGCGAACAGTACAACGAGCAGCTGAAGTCGAACTTCGCCGACCTGGCCAATATCGGCACCCCGGGCGGCGCGTCGATCACGGCGGCCTGCTTCCTGGAAAACTTCACCCGCAACTACACCTGGGCCCACCTGGACATCGCCGGTACCGCCTGGAAGAGCGGTGCGGCCAAGGGCGCCACCGGCCGCCCGGTGCCGCTGCTGACCACCTTCCTGCTGAACCGCGTGTAATACCCCGCCCGTGCGCCCTTCCCGGGCGCGCAATGGCGCGATGACGGACGCCGCGTGCGTCCGTTTTTCATGGCGGGTTCAGAACACGAGGTTGTCGGCGGCCGTGACCGGCTGGCCGTCGCCCGGCAGGGGTTGCGGTTGCGGCGTGTGCAGGAGCACGGTCAGCGTGGCCGGATAGGAGAAACCGGCGCCGGAACGGCGGTCGAGGTAGTAGCCGAGGCCGGCGCTGGCGACATTGCCGGCCAGCTTGCCGGTATCGTAGCGCGAGCCGACCCGCTCGGTGGATTCGCCCGCGCCCTGGCGGCGGCAGTCGACGGTCAGCGGCAGGCGGCTGCGCTCCACCGTCACCCGCCCCGGCGCCACCACGAACCAGCGTCCCGCATCGTTTTCGAGCACGCAGCCGACGCCGGCGACCTCGCGGTTGTCGAGGATCGTGTGCACTTCGAGCAACTGCTGGGTGGAATCGCCGGACGTGGCGCAACCGCCGGCCAGGACAAGCAAGAGCATCGCGCAAGCGCTGGGCAGGAAGGAATGGGACATGGACGGAACCTGGATGACGTTCCGCTAGTTTACGGCAGGATCCGCTCCAACATGAGAGCGCAAGCGCAACACGTCAACGATTTGTGCAACATCAAACCGGGGTCAGACCCGGGGTCTGACCCCGGTTTGCGGAGGCTCAAATGGTGCCAAGTGGTGCGAAGCGCGGCACAGGGGCGCCGCCGCCTTCGGGTTCGACCGTCTCGAAAAACGCTTCCCTGGGACGCACCCAGGTCTTGCCGTCCTGCCCGCGATACACGATCACGGGCGTATGGTCCGCCTCGAGCACGGCCTCGCAGACCAGCTCGTAGATGCCGCCCTTGTAGTGGCGGTAACGCATCAGGCCTTTTCTTCGGCCGCTTCGCGTTTTTTCTTCTTCAGGCCCTGGATGACCTTGACGAAACCTTCGATGCCGGTTGCTTCGTCGAGCTCGCTGAATGCGTCCAGCACTTCATTGAGCACGCGGTTACGTACCGAGGCCTCGTCGGCCATGATCTTTTGCGGCTGGCCTTCGCCCGGCGCGAACTTCTGCGGCGCGGCGTCGGCGGCCTTCTGGCCGTGCGTCAGCGCAGCCTGCCAGATCAGCCAGCGGCGCTGGGTTTCATACACCAGATACTCTTCCGGCTTGTCTTCACGACGCCGGACAATGTGGCCATCGCGTTGGGCCCATGCTTCGAATGCTTGGCGCATTGTTGTCCTTTACTAAAGCTGGTGCAAATCCTGGTGCGGATCCGCGATCGTTACACACGCCACCGGCCGGTCGGCTCCGGCCCTGGCTCCATGGAAGCCCGCTTGCGCAGGCTTGTCAAAGCAAGGAATCAGGGGAGATTACTTGATTCCCAGGAAATATGTTAATACTACAATGCCAGTTGGCCTACTGCAACTTTTTTCTACCGAGAAGGAAACAATACGTAAACGCTCACTGTATTGCCGCGAATGTTACATCTTGTCACAGTTCGGGCTGACTGGCTAGCACGTCACATGTGTTTTATTTACTAGGCAATAATTCTACGACAAGTTTATTGCAATAAGAACAAATAAATGCAATCGTGCGCACGCTGTTGCACGATGCAAGCAACGGAATGCGACCGCGCGCGTCATGCACATTGCCTGCGATAGCCCGGGGTACATCGACACCACCCATCCCCTCCCAAGGATTGTTTCTCCACAAGCCACAAAGTGTCGCTTCCAGGCCCATTTATCGCCAACGGAACGCTTGCCATACTCCATTGCATCGGTTGCGCAAGCTTGCATGAACGAGGCCAGGCGCTCCGACCCCCATTTCACTGACAGGAGAAATACCATGCATCGTCTACGTTCCGGGTTCGCCGCCGCAGTCCTCTCGCTTGCCGCCGCCGGCACTTCCTACGCCGCCGCGTCCGACGTCAGGATGTATCGACTTGACTGTGGCCACATGACGCTGGGCGACAAGTCGGTAATGTCGGACGAAGGCTTGTACAAGGGCCAGTCCTACGACATCGTCATGTCGTGCTACCTCATCAAGCATGGTGACGACTGGATGCTGTGGGATACCGGCCTGCCGAAGAAATACCTGCAAGGTCCGCTTACCGAAGGCACCTTCACGACCAAGGTCGACCGCACGATCGTCCAGCAGCTCGGCGACCTCGGCCTGCGCCGCGACGACATCAAGTACGTCGCCGTCTCGCATGCCCATTTCGACCACAGCGGCCAGGTCGACGAATTCCCCGATGCGACGCTGATCATCCAGCGCGCCGAACTGGAGGCGATGGCCGATCGCGGGAAAGCCTCGTCCCACTACATCGACCCCGCCCTGTTCGGCACGCACGTCAAGGACGGCAAGCTGGAACGCGTGCGCGTCGTCGACGGCGATGTCGACCTGTTCGGCGACGGCACGCTGCAGACGATCCGTACGCCCGGCCATACCCCCGGCAGCATGGCGCTGCTGGTCGACCTGAGGAACGCCGGACCGTACGTCCTGTCGGGCGACCAATGGCACTTCACCGAAAACCACGAACGCCATCAGGTCCCCACCTGGAACTACGATCACGGGCAGACCATGTCTTCGGGCCGGAAGCTCGACGAGGTCATCGCCGCCAGGCATGCCACGCTGGTCATCCAGCACGAACCCGCCGACAACCGCAAGCTGCCGCAATTGCCGCGCTTCCTCGACTGAGCGGCGGTCGACCGGCACCAGGACCAGGGCGATGGAACGCGCGACGTTCGATCGCCCTGTCCCTGTTCGCTGCGGGCGACGAACCTGCTAGACTGCGCTTCTTTATTGCACCAGGAGCGACAATGCTGGACGTGATCGGCGCGTCGATGCAGGACATCGTCGCCTTCGTCGCGGTCGCGCAGACGAGCAGCTTCACCAACGCGGCCGAGCGGCTCGGCACCAACAAATCGAGCGTCGGCAAGGCGGTGCAACGCCTGGAACGCTACCTGGGCACGCGACTGTTCCAGCGCACGACCCGGGCCGTGCGGCTGACGGAGGATGGAGACGTTTATCTTGCCGCCGCGCTGGCTGCGATCGAGCGCCTGCGCGAAGCCGAGCAGGCCTTGGCGACGCATCGCGCCGAGCCCGTCGGGCGCGTGCGCATCGACCTGCCGGCCGGCTTCGGCCGCCTGGTCCTGCCGACGCTGCGCGCCCTGCGTGCGCGCCATCCCCGGCTCGTGGTCGAGATGGCGATGTCGGACCGTATGTCGGATGCGGTCGGCGAAGGCTGGGACGTCGTCGTGCGCATCGGACACCTGCCGGCCGACAGCGACATGACCGTGCGCCGCATCGGCGACCTCAAGCTGGGCCTGTACGCCGCGCCGGCCTACCTGCAGGCGCGCCCGCCGATCGCCGGTATCGCCGACCTGAACGACCATGACGCCGTGGTCTTTCGCAGCCCGACCGGACAGTTGCGTGGCTGGTCGCTCGGCGTGGACGGCGTGCAGCGCGCATTCACGCCGGCGCCGACGCTGATCCTGGGCGACGGCAATGCATTGGTGGAAGCGGTCCTGATGGGCTTCGGTATTGCCCAAATGCTCGACGGCTTCGTCCGTCCCTACGTGGCGGCAGGCCAGCTCGTGCATGTGCTGCCGGATGCCGACG
>DAMAFT010000064.1:0-11521 GCA_031995805.1 Massilia sp. | reverse complement strand
GGCTGCTGACGCGCGGCCCCAGCCAGCCGTTGCCGAGGGCGGCCGCACGGATCGCGTCCACCAGCTCCGTGGAGGCGCGGGCCTTGGAAACATAGGCCAGCGCGCCCGCGCGCAGCGCGCCCAGCGCATAGCGCTCCTCCGGGTGCATGCTGAGCATCACCACGCGCAGTGCCGAAAAATGGCGGCGCAACTCGGCCAGGCCGTCCAGGCCGTCGTAGTCGGGCAGGCTGATGTCCAGCACCGCCACGTCGGGGCGGACCTGGGCAATGAGTGCGATGGCCTGTTTCAGGTCCGCGGCTTCGCCGACGACTTTTAGGTCGGCGCAGGGCCGTACGATCTTCTTGATCCCTTCCCGGATCAGTTCGTGATCGTCGGCAATGACTACCCTGATCAATCTGCTTCCTTATACATCCACGCCGGTATGTCGGCAAAGCGGGCATTCTATGCACCTGCCGATGCGCATTGCAAACATAATTAATGTGGAGTTGACAATTGCATTAGCTTTTTCCCGAATGAGCGCGAAGAAAATCCGCTGCGCGGCAGGACTCTCCGGCCCGCTTTGCGCTACAATGTTGCCTCTGCCGTGCCGGCATGTCGCCCACGGCGGACCATCCATGAACGACAGGCTGTCCAGGTCCGGTCCCTCCGGGCGTCAGACGGCAGCCGTACAGATGCCTATGAAATCTCTGATGTTTTGCGCGTTGGCCCTGGCCGCCGCCACGGTCCACGCGGACGATTTCGCCGATGCGGCGCCGTCGTCGACCTACTTCACCCAGCCGCCGACCACGGCGATCCCGGAAGGCAGCAACTGGTACACCTCGGCCGAACTCGGCGCCATCACCACGTCGGGCAACACCACCGGCACGTCGGTGACGGGCAAGGTCGACGCCCGCCATGAAATGCGCAACTGGAGCAACGAGTACATCTTCAGCGGCTATTTCAAGGAAGACGAGATCGCCAACGACGACGGCACGCGTACCCGCACCCGCTCGGCCCAGCGCTACTCGCTGTCCGCCAAGGCCGCCTACAAGCTGCTCGAGGACGGCAACCGCGCCTTCGTGCTCGGTTCCCACGTCAACGACAAGTTCGGCGCCTACACGCGTTATTCGTCGGTCGGCGTCGGCTACGGCACCCAGCTGCTGCGGCGCGAGGACAAGACGGTCGACGTCGAGATCGGTCCGGGCTACTTCCACGGCGAGAACGCCGAGGGCGAGATCGAGTCCGGCGTGACGGTGCGCGGCGCGGCCCAGCTGCGCTGGCGCGTCAGCCCGACGGCCGCGTTCTCGCAGAGCGTGAGCGTGGAGCGCAGCACCGCGAACACGCACTCGATCGCCGAGACGTCGCTCAGCACCAAGATCAACGGGACGATGCAGATGAAGGCCGCCTTCAGCGCGCGCAACGACACCAACGTTCCGCAGGAAAAGAAGAACACGGATACGCAGACGTCGTTGACGCTGGTGTATTCCTTCTAAAGCCGGCACGTCGGCCCGGCGCAGGCCGGGCCGACGGATTGGTCGCCGACGATGCGGGTGCGGCCGGATGGGTCCGCACGCCTCATTTGAGCAGGATACGCCCCTTCAGCTGGATCGTGCCTTGCCCGTTGGCCATGTCTTCCCCGCCGCTGAGGTCCCCGCCGCCGCTGGCCTTCGCGTAGCGTCCGGTTCCGCCCGTGATCTGGAAGGTCGCGTTGCTGAACACGTATTTCGTTCCCTCCCCCGTCGGCACGAACTGGCCGCTGTACGAGGCGAACAGCAGTTCGCCCGTGAGCGTCGTGATCATGAAGCGGCCGTCGCTGAACGTGTAGCTGGAGCCGCTCGGCGTGATGCAGTCGGTCGCCAGGAAGCTGGCGCGGCCCAGCAGCGCGCTGTTGCCGTAGCCGAGGATGGTGCCGCCGAACTTCGACGGGCAGCGCAGCGACGGCCCCGGGATTTCCTGCAGCACGCCGGACAGTTCGAGGTCCTGGTAGGTCTTGTTGCCCGCGGATGCGCCGAGCGCGGCCGACAGCAGCAGGCAGGCGGTGGCGGGACGCAGGATGGATAGGGACATGACAGGCTCCGGAATGTGAATTGAAAGTTAAAAGGAATTCAAGCTTAACAATTTCACATGTTCCGGCGCGCACGGCTGAGCCAGGGCGGATTATTTCGCGTACAGCAGCATCTGCGTACAGCGGAACAGCGCGATGGTGCGGCCGCTGGCCTCGTCCCTGACCTCGGCATCCCACACCTGCGTGGTGCGACCCAGGTGCGCCGCCCTGGCGACGCAGGCGATCGCGCCCTCGCGCGCCGTGCCCATGTGGTTCGACTTGAGTTCGATGGTGGTGAAGCTGTGCGCGCCTTCGGGCAGGCTGGCGATGCAGCCGTAGCCGGCGGCGGTGTCGGCCAGCGTGACGACGCTGCCGGCGTGCAGGTAGCCGTTCGGGGCCAGCAGGTGCGGCCGCACCGGCAGGCGCGCTTCCACCTCCCCCGGGCCGATGCGCACGATCTCGATGCCCAGGTGGCCGGGCAGGTAGGGCCGGCCGCGTTCGTTGAAGAATGCCGGCGTCGGTTCGGGTTGGTCCATGGAGTCTCCTCGTTGCATGAAGTCGCCATCCTAATCGACGCGCCGCCCCCGTGCGGGAGCGCGGCGGCGGTGTAGAGCTGGACTACCAATTCAGGTTCCGGGGCCGTGGCCTTCGGCGCGCGTGCGCGGATAGGCCGGCAAGCCGTCGTCCAGGCGCAGCCAGGAGACGCGTTCGGCGGCGAACGTGTGGTCGCGCGGCGGCGCCAGTTCCGGGTCGTCCAGCGTGGCGGTGGCGACGTCGATCTCGCCGGGGCTGGCGTCGCCCTGCCAGGTCAGCTGCGTACCGCAGCGCGCGCAATGGCCGCGCTGCGCCCTGTCGCTCGAACGGTGGATAGCCGGCGCGTCCGCGGTCCAGCGTAGCGCCGCGGCCGGCACGCTGAACCAGGCCAGGGCCGGCGCCCCCGATGCGCGCCGGCAGTCGGAGCAATGGCACAGGGTGGCGTTGAACGCCGGCCCCGCCGTCTCGTAGCGTACCGCGCCGCAGGCGCATCCTCCGGTCCAGTGCATGCCGTTCTCCTCGTCAGTGCGCCGGCGCCGTGCCCGTGCGCGCCGTGCGCCCGGTCTGCGCCAGCGCCGCCAGGCTCACCAGCGCGGCCGCGCTCAGGTACCAGCCGACCCAGTGCAGGCCGTGGCGGGTGGCCAGCCAGGTGGCGATATAGGGCGCCAGCGAGGCGCCCAGGATACCGGCCAGGTTGAAGGTCAGCGAAGCGCCCGTGTAGCGCACCGCCGGCGGGAACAGCTCGGCCAGCAGCGTGCCCAGGGGCCCGTAGGTCATCCCGATCAGGCATTGGCCGAGCACCATGAACAGCGTCACCACGAGCAGGCTGCCGGAGCCGAACATGGGACCCAGCAGCAGGCCGAAGGCGGCGATCGCGATGGATACCGCGATCATCGCCGCGCGCCGCCCGTGGCGGTCGGCCAGCACCGCGGCGATGGGAATCGTCAACCCGAAGAACACGATGGCGAACAGCTGCAGCACCAGGAACTGCTGGCGGGAGTAACCGAGCGCCGTGGTGCCCCAGCTCAGCGCGAACACCGTCATCAGGTAGAAGATCACGAAGGTCGCCAGCGCGCCCAGTGTGCCGAGCACCAGCGGGCGGGTGTGGTTCGTCAGCACCTCGAGTACGGGCAGGCGGACGCGTTCGTTGCGGTCGAGGACGGCCTGGAAATCGGGTGTCTCAGTGATCTTCAGACGCACGTACAGGCCCACGGCGACGAGCAGCGCGCTCGCCAGGAACGGCACCCGCCAGCCCCAGGCGAAGAAGTCGGCGTCGCCCAGCGTCTCGGACAGCAGCAGGAAGATCGCGCCGGACAGGAAGAAGCCGAGCGGCGCACCCAGTTGCGGGAACATGCCGTACCACGCGCGCTTGCCCGGCGGCGCGTTCTCGGTGGCGAGCAGCACCGCCCCGCCCCACTCGCCGCCCAGGCCCAGGCCCTGGCCGAAGCGGCACAGCGCCAGCAGCAGCGGCGCCAGCGTGCCGATGGCGGCATAGGTCGGCAGCAGGCCGATCACGACGGTGGACACGCCCATCGTCAAGAGTGCGGCGACCAGCGTGGCCTTGCGGCCGACGCGGTCGCCGAAGTGGCCGAACACGGCCGAGCCGACCGGGCGCGCGAAAAAGGCAATGGCGAACGTCGCCAGCGATTGCAGCGTGGCCGCGGCGGCATCCCCCGCCGGGAAGAACAGCTTCGGGAACACCAGCACGGCGGCGGTGGCGTAGATGTAGAAATCGAAGAACTCGATGGTGGTGCCGATCAGGCTGGCGAACAGCACGGTCGCCGGCTTGTTCCTGGGGACATGGCTGGCAGCCTCGTTGGTCATCGGCGCCGCGCTCATTCGCCGGCCGCCAGGCTCAGGGCGTCGACCACTTCCTGGTCGTCCTCGGGCCGCACGACGCGTGCCACTTCCTGGCCGTTTTTCATGACGACGACGGTGGGCCACAGCTTGACGCGGAACGAGCGGCCCAGCGCGCGCCCGGGCCCATCCTCCACCTTGACGTGGGCGATTTCCGGATATTGCGCCAGCGCCCGCTCGATATGCGATTCAGCCGCCTTGCAGTAGCCGCACCAGTTGGTGCCGAAGTCGATGGCGGTGACGCCGCCGCGCGCATCGATGGCGGCGCGTTCGGGCTGGATGGTGTCGTAGGGCTTGGTCATGCTCGTCTCCTTCTATTATTGATGGCAATAGCGTACCTCAAAAGGCTTGCGCTGGCACCCTGCTCTCCGCGGGTGTCCTGTTGCGCGTGCGTGGATGGTATCCGGTGGCCGACGCTGGCCTGGCGGCTGGGGTGGCGGTTATCCTTTAAACTGTCGGTTAGTTGCATTTGATGCGATGGAGGTGTGCGCAAGGTGAGGCAGCGTACGGAATCCGGCTGCGGCTGCTGTCATGCTTGACGCATGCATCCCTCAAGGAGACCGACATGTCCGACGATCTGCACAACCGTGGTCCGCAGGACCGCAGCCGTATCAACCTGAGCGAGCGCTGGGAAGTCCAGTACTGGACACAGGCGCTGGGGGTCACGCAGGAACAGCTGGAACAGGCGGTCGAACAGGCGGGCAACGACGCCGCGGCGGTACGCCGTCACCTGAACAAGCACTGACCGCGCCCGGCTCCCTGCCACCGGCCGTCGCGGCTTCCTCCTGCGACCCTGCCACGCCCCGGAGCGCGCCTATCGCCGCGCCCCGCTTTCCCTCGTCCGCTGCGGCGCCGGCATCGCCTGCCCGCGCTGGACACCTGACCTGAAAGGAGCCCGATGACCATCCGCGGCTATTTCTCGAACCTCGACATCGAATGGACCAACGCCGCCTTCGCCCTCGCGGCCGCGGTAATCGCCTTCGTCGTCATCCACGGCGCCATCGCACTGTCCCGCAAGCGCCTCGCGGCGCTGTCCACCGAGACGGCGCAAAAGCCCATCGTCGACGTCCTGCGCCACACGCTGGCGCGCACCAGCAACCTCGCCGTGCTGGCCACCTCGCTCCTGATCGGGCTCGAAGTGCTCGACCTGCCCCCGCCCTGGGCGCAGCGCGTCGACCACCTGTGGTTCATCACCCTCGGCGCCCAGTTCGCGCTGTGGCTGCACCGCGCCATCGCCGTCACGGCGCAGCGCTACTTCCGCGTGCACGGGCGCGGCATGGAAGACAACCAGGTCACGGTGGCCCACACGCTGATGATCTGGGCGCTGCAATGGACCGTCTGGACCGTGTTCGTGCTGGCGATGCTGTCCAACCTGGGCGTCAACGTGACCACCTTCGTGGCCAGCCTGGGCATCGGCGGCGTGGCCGTCGCGCTGGCCGTGCAGAACGTCCTGGGCGACCTGTTCGCCTCGCTGTCGATCGCCGTCGACAAGCCGTTCGAGGTCGGCGACGCGATCTCGGTACCGGAATTTTCCGGCACCATCGAGCACGTCGGCCTGAAGACCACGCGGGTGCGCGCGCTGTCCGGCGAGCAGATCGTGATCGCCAACGCCGAGCTGCTGCGCAAGGTGGTGCACAACTTCAAGCGCCAGAGCCGCCGCCGCGTGCAGTACGCGCTGCGCATCGACCCGGCCACGGCGCCCGAACTGGCGGCCCAGGTGCCGGAGCGGCTGGGCGCCATCGTCAAGGGGCAGGCCAAGGTCGATTTCGACCACGTGAACCTGGTTGCCATGAACCAGGACTACCTCGAATTCGACATCGTCTACAACATGCAGGAAGCCGACTACGGCCTGTTCCTGCGCACGCAGCAGGCGGTGCTGCTCGAGACCATGCGCATGCTGCGCGAACTGGGCATCTCGACGGCGCCGCGCGCCCAGCGCCTGGTGCTGCAGGACGGTGCCGCCAACGATGCCGGCGCCGACGCAGGCAACCGCGATGGCGACGGCGGCAAGGCCGACGCGCGGCGGCCGGACGGGCGCGGCGCCCTGCAGGTGCGCCCGCACTGACGCCGGACGCACCCGGATTGCGTGGCGGCACGCTGGCGCCGCCGCGCATCCGCACTGCATAGAATGGGCCGCTCCACGACGTCATGGAGGCAAGCATGCCCGCACAACAGCAACAGCAGCAACAGCAACAACAGCAGCAGCAGCACACCCCGCAGCAGACGCCCCCCGGTACCGAAGCCCTGCTCGTGCCCAAGGCCGACCACGGCGAGTCGAGCTACGTCGGCCACGGACGCCTGGCCGACAAGGCCGCCCTGGTCACCGGCGCCGACAGCGGCATCGGCCGCGCCGTGGCCCTGGCCTTCGCGCGCGAAGGGGCCGACGTCCTGGTCTCCTACCTGAACGAGCACGAGGATGCGCGCGAGACCGCGCGCCTGGTCGAGGAAGCGGGCCGCAAGGCCGTGCTGGTGCCGGGCGACCTCGCCGATCCGGCGCACTGCCGCGCCGTCGTCGAGCGCGCCGTCAAGGAGTTCGGGCGCATCGACGTGCTGGTCAACAATGCGGCCTTCCAGATGTCGCACCCGCAGATCGAGGACATCCCCGACGACGAATGGGACCGCACCTTCGCCGTCAACATCTCGGCCATGTTCCACATCTGCAAGGCCGCGGTGAAGCACATGCAGCCGGGATCGGCCATCATCAACACCAGTTCCGTCAACGCCGACAAGCCCTCCCCGTCCTTGCTGGCCTATGCCGCCACCAAGGGCGCCATCGCCAACTTCAGCGCGGGGCTGGCGCAGTCGCTGGCCGAGCGCGGCATCCGCGTCAACTCGGTGGCGCCGGGGCCGATCTGGACGCCCCTGATCCCGTCGACGATGCCGCCGGACCAGGTGCAGAGCTTCGGCCAGCAGGTGCCCATGAAGCGGCCCGGCCAGCCGGCCGAGGTGGCGCCCACCTACGTATTCCTGGCATCAAGCCAGGCCAGCTATATTTCGGGCGCGCGCGTGGCGGTGACGGGGGGCGTGCCGATCCTTTGAACGCCGGGGTCGGAGCCCGGTGCTGATGTCCAGGGCGCCGACCCCGGTGCTTGCCGGCGCCGCCGCATTACGCATCGTTCGGAAACCGCGCCCCCGCATCGATGGGCTGGGGCGCCTGCGGCGGCGCCGGCGGTTCGGCGTCGGGCGGTTGCGGCAGGTCGGCCGGCGGGCCGCCTTCCTGGTCGAAGCCGCCGCCCTCTTCCATCGGTTCCTCCACCGGTTCCGCGCGCCGCGGCGGCTGCGGCTTGCGGCCGCCCGGGAACAGCGTGTCGGCGCTGAGGCGGCCGCTGTCCAGCACCGTCTTGAAAAAGTCGCCCACCAGCAGGATCGCGCTGTGGCCGCCCTGCCCCCAGTAGTTCGAGCGCATCGTCACGCGGGTGTCGTTGAAGCCCACCCAGGCGCCCGCCACCAGGTTCGGGTGCATCATGATGAACCAGCCGTCGGCGTTGTTCTGCGTGGTGCCGGTCTTGCCGGCGACGTCGGCCCAGATGCCGAAGCGGTAGCGGATCGCCGTGCCGGTGCCGCGGTCGATCACGCCGCGCATCATGTCCAGCAAGGTGCGCGCGCTCGCCTCGGACAGCGCGCGCTGCGGCTGCTGCGAGCCGAAGTCGGCCAGCACCTTGCCGTCGCGGTCGCTGATGCGGCGCACGAACACCGGATGGCGGTAGGCGCCGCCGGCGGCGATGGTCGAATAGGCGCTGACCATTTCCAGCAGCGTGACGGGGCTGGTCCCCAGCGCGATCGACGGCACCTGCTGCAGCTTGCTCTGGCGGATGCCCATGTTCTGCGCCAGCCTGACGATGGGCGCCACGCCGACGTCGCGCGCCACCTGCGCCGTGATCGTGTTCTTCGACAGCGCCAGGCCGTCGCGCATGCTCAGGCGGCGGCCGGTGGTGCCGCTCATGTCGGTCGGGCGCCACAGCGTGCCGTCGGCGAAGCGGATCTCGGTGACGGCGTCCAGGTAGGGTTGGTCGGGGGCGATGCCCTGCTCCAGCGCGGCGGCGTAGACGATGGGCTTGAACGTCGAGCCGGGCTGGCGCGCGGCCTGGGCCACGTGGTCGTACTGCTCGCGCGCGAAGTCGCGGCTGCCGACCCAGGCCTTGACCTCGCCCGTGTTCGGGTCCATGGCGACGAAGCCGGCCTCCAGGCGCGACTTCGCCGTCTTCAGCTGGCGCATGAATTCGCGGTCGTTTTCCAGGCGCTCGAACGCCGCGGCCGGGCTCTCGCCGCCGTCCACCGCCTTGCGGTAGTCGGCCGATTCGCGTACGAAGGCATCCAGCAGCGCCGCGTGCGACTGCCAGTAGTAGGCGAACGGCACGACGTTCGCGCGCATGCTCGTATAGGTCGAGGTGGACGTCGAATTCACCTGCCAGGCATGGGCCCAGTCGACGTCGGCCACCGCCTGCAGCGCGTCGGCCTGGCGCGCCACGGCGCGCAGCGCTTCCTGCTGCAGGTCGTAGTCGAGCGTGGTCTGCACCACCAGGCCGTCCTGCTGCAGGTCGGCGTCGTTCTTCTCGGCCCAGTCGACCAGCCACTTGCGCACGTAGGCCGTGAAGTGGTCGTCCTTGCCGGCGCGCTCGGCCTGGCGCTGGAAGCGCACGCGCAACGGCCGCTTGACCAGTTGCGCGTAGCGCTTCTCGTCGAAGGCGCCGGCCTTGAGCATCTGGCCCAGCACGACGTTGCGGCGCGCCAGCGAGCGTTCCGGATTGGTCACCGGATTGTAGTAGGCGGTACCCTTGAGCATGCCGACCAGCGTGGCAGCCTCGGTCTCGTCCAGGCGCGCGGCGGGCTTGCTGAAATAGGTGCGGGCCGCCGCCTCGATGCCGAAGGTGTTGTACAGGAAGGGCACCGTATTCAGGTAGGCTTCCAGGATCTCCGTCTTGCTATAGGTGTTCTCGATCTTGATCGCCGTGATCAGTTCCTTGAGCTTGCGGTTCAGGTTGCGTGCCCGCCCGATCTCGTCGTGGAACATGTTGCGCGCCAGCTGCTGGGTGATCGTCGAGCCGCCCTGGGCGTCGCCCTTCAGGTTGGCGACCATGGCGCCGGCGATGCGCGTGAAGTCGACGCCGTGGTGGTCGTAGAAGCGGTGGTCCTCGGTGGCGATGAGCGCGGTGACCACGTGCGGCGACACCTCCGACAGGCGCACCCGCTCCTGCACGCCGCGCTCGAAGCTGGCCAGCTCGCGGCCGTCGGCCGACAGCACGACGGTGGGGCTGGCCACGCGCGCCTGGCGCACGTCGGCGATGGCCGGGGTCAGCGGGAACAGCAGCGCGACGTAGCCGGCGAACAGTACCAGCAGCAGGACGCAGGCGCCGCCGCCGATCCACAGCCAGCGCTGCAGCGGCGGCTTGCGCATCAGGTGCGCGCGCGTGCGCTCGTACTCCTGGATGGCGCGGCCGGTGGCGCGGTCGATCAGGCGCCGCTCGCGCCCGTCCCATGCGCGCTTGCCGTCCGGCCTGCCTGCATTTTGCCCATCCTGCCCATCCTGATGCTGGTCATCCACGTGTTTCCGCCCGCCGCGTCGTTGTCGATTCTCCAAGTATAGCCGAGCGCCGCGCGCCGCACGGTGCGCCGCCTCTCATACGGGCGCCCCCAGCGGCAGCACGCGGCGTCCGGCGCGCAGCAGGATCTCGACGTCGGGCCCGGAGACGGCGCGTGCGAACACGTGGCCCTGCACCTCGTCGCAGCCGCGCAGCTTCAGGTAGGCGAGCTGGGCCTCGGTCTCGACGCCCTCGGCGATCACCCGCATGCGCAGCCCGCGCGCCAGCTCGATGATGCCCGCCACCAGCGCGGCGTCGCCCTCGCTGAACGGGATGTCGCGCACGAAGCTGCGGTCGATCTTGAGCACGTCGACCGGGAAGCGGCGCAGGTACGACAGGCTCGAGTAGCCGGTCCCGAAGTCGTCGATGGACAGCTTGACGCCCATGTCCTTCAGCTCGCGCATGGTGCGGATCGCGCCCTCGACGTCTTCCATCACCAGGCTTTCGGTGATCTCGATCTCGAGCGAGGCCGGCGCCAGCCCGGTGTCGGCCAGCACCCGGGCGATCTCGCCGGCCAGGCCCGGCTCGGCGAACTGGCGCGCCGACAGGTTGACGGCCATGCGCAACGGGCCGTAGCCGGCACGCTGCCAGTCGCGGTTCTGGCGGCAGGCGGTGCGCAGCACCCAGAAGCCGATCGGCACGATCAGCCCGGTTTCCTCGGCCAGGTTGATGAAGCGGTCGGGGCGCACCAGGCCCATGCTGGGGTGGCGCCAGCGGATCAGCGCCTCCAGCCCGACGACGGAGCCGGATTCCAGGTCGACCTGGGGCTGGTAGAACAGCTCGAATTCGTCGTGCAGCAGCGCCGCCCGCAGCGCGCCTTCCAGGGCCAGGCGCTCGCGCGCCCGCGCATTCATGGTCGGCATGTAGAACTGCACGGTGTTGCGGCCCAGCTCCTTGGCGCGGTACATCGCCACTTCGGCGTGCTGCACCAGCGTGGCAGCGTCGCTACCGTCGGCCGGGAAGGCCGCCACGCCGGCGCTGCCGGTCATGACCAGGTCCTGGCCCCGCAGCGCCAGCGGGTGCGCCAGCGCATCGAGCACGGCGCGCACCGTGGTGCTCGCCTCGCCCAGGTCGGCGCGGCCCGGCAGCACCAACACGAATTCGTCGCCGCCGGTGCGCGCCACGGTGTCGGTGCGTTCGACCGCGCCGGCGATGCGGCCGGCGGCCGCCTTCAGCAGTTCGTCGCCGGCCTCGTGGCCGAGCGTGTCGTTGACGAACTTGAAATGGTCGAGGTCCAGCGCCACCACCCATACCGGCTCGCTGCCGGAACGCAGGTTGATGGCGCCCTCGATGCGGTCGTGCAGCAGCGAGCGGTTGGGCAGGCCGGTCAGGGTGTCGAAGCGCGAGTGGGCCTCCAGCTCGGCCTCGTAGCGCTTGGCGGTGGTGACGTCGTACTGCGTCATCACGAAGTGCTCGATCTCGCCGTCGTCGTTGCAGACCGGGGCGATGTACACCTCGGCGTCGATCTCGCGTCCGCCGGCGCAGCGCAGCCGCATCGAGACGTGGCCCTCGCGCCGGCCGCGCATGG
>DAMAFT010000063.1:0-11626 GCA_031995805.1 Massilia sp. | reverse complement strand
ACGGCAGCCACTTCGACTACGCCAACGACCAGGAGGCGCTGGACCGCCAGATCCACGCCCGCAATCCCGCCGACGTGGCCGGCTACCGCCGCTTCCTCGACTACTCGAAGGCAGTGTTCGAGGAAGGCTACATCAAGCTCGGCGCCGTGCCCTTCCTGTCGTTCCGCGACATGGTCGCCGCCGGACCGCAACTGGCGCGCCTGCAGGCCTGGCGCAGCGTCTACAGCCTGGTGGCGCGCTTCATCGAGGACGAGCACCTGCGCCAGGCATTCTCCTTCCACTCGCTGCTGGTGGGCGGCAACCCGTTCGCGACCTCGTCGATCTACACGCTGATCCATGCGCTCGAGCGCAAGTGGGGCGTGTGGTTCCCGCGCGGCGGCACCGGCGCCCTGGTGCGGGGCATGGTCAAGCTGTTCGAGGACATCGGCGGCAGGCTCGAGCTGAACGCGCCGGTCGCGCAGATCGAGGCGAGCGGCGCGCGCGTGACCGGCGTGCGCCTGGAAGACGGGCGCCGCTTCGCGGCCGACGCGGTGGCGTCGAACGCCGACGTGGTGCACACCTACGCGTCCCTGCTGGGCCAGCACCCGCGCGGCGCGGCCGAGGGCAAGGCGCTGGCCGGCAAGCGCTTCTCGAATTCGCTGTTCGTGCTGTACTTCGGCCTCGACCACCACCACAGCCAGCTGCAGCACCACACCGTGTGCTTCGGCCCGCGCTACCGCGAACTGATCGCCGACATCTTCCGCGGCGACGCGCTGGCCGAGGACTTTTCGCTGTACCTGCACGCGCCCTGCGTCACCGACCCGTCGCTGGCGCCGCCCGGCTGCGGCAGCCACTACGTGCTGGCGCCCGTGCCGCACCTGGGCAATGCGCCGATCGACTGGGAAGTCGAGGGGCCGCTGTACCGCGACCGCATCTTCGACTATCTCGAGCAACGCTACATGCCGGGCCTGCGCAGCCAGCTCGTCACCAGCCGCATCTTCACGCCGCACGACTTCCGCGACACCCTGAACGCGCACCTGGGTTCGGCGTTCTCGCTGGAGCCGATCCTCACCCAGAGCGCCTGGTTCCGCCCGCACAACCGCGACGCCGACCTGCACAACCTGTACCTGGTCGGCGCCGGCACGCACCCGGGCGCCGGCGTGCCCGGCGTGATCGGCTCGGCCAAGGCCACGGCGGGCCTGATGCTGGAAGGGGTGGCGGCATGAGCGCCGCCGCCGACGCCTCCCTGCTCGACCATGCGACGCAGACCATCGCGGTCGGCTCGAAGAGCTTCGCCGCGGCCGCGCGCCTGTTCGACCCGGCCACCCGGCGCAGCGTGCTGATGCTGTACGCCTGGTGCCGCCACTGCGACGACGTCGTCGACGGCCAGGAACTCGGCTTCAACGCCGCGCCCTCGCCCACCCACGACGCGGCGCGCCAGCTGGCCCTGCTCGACGAATGGACGCGCCGCGCCTACGCCGGCGAAGCGATGCCGGATCCCGCCTTCGCCGCCTTCCAGGAAGTGGCGACGCGCCACGCGATCGCCCCCGGCCACGCCTTCGACCACCTGGCCGGCTTCGCCATGGACGTGCACGCGACGCGTTACGACACCATCGAGGACACGCTGCGCTACTGCTACCACGTGGCCGGCGTGGTCGGCCTGATGATGGCGACGATCATGGGCGCGAAGGACCCGCGCGTGCTGGACCGCGCCTGCGACCTGGGCCTGGCCTTCCAGCTGACCAATATCGCGCGCGACATCGTCGAGGATGCGCACGTGGGACGCTGCTACGTGCCGGCCGCGTGGCTGCGCGAGGCCGGCATCCCGCCGGCGGAAGTGGCGTTGCCGCGCCACCGCGAAGCGCTGGCGCGGGTGGCCGCGCGCCTGGTCGACCATGCCGAGGCCTACTACGACTCGGCGACGCACGGCATCGCCGCCCTGCCGCTGCGCTCGGCCTGGGCGATCGCCACGGCGCGCAACGTCTACCGCCAGATCGGGATCGAGGTCAAGCGGCGCGGCGCGCGCGCCTGGGACGAGCGCGCCGGCACCACCCGCGCCACCAAGCTGCGCCTGCTGGCCAAGGGCGGCGTGGATGCGCTCAGTTCGCGGATTCGGACGGCGCCGCCGCCGCGCGCGGGCTTGTGGCAGCGTCCGCAGCGCCCGCTGCCTCCGGATGGCGCCGCGGCGCACCGCCATGCAGCGCATGCAGCTGGCGCTTGAGCCGGTCGACCGGCGGCGCGTACAGGAAGCCGAACGACACCGTACCCTCCTTGCCGTGGACGGCGTGGTGCATGCGGTGCGCCTGGTACAGGCGCTTCAGGTAGCCGCGTTTGGGCACGTAGCGGAACGGCCAGCGCTGGTGCACCAGGCCGTCGTGGGCGACGAAGTACAGCAGGCCGTAGGCCGTCATGCCGGCGCCGATCCATTCGAGCGGATGGCGCCCCTCGGTGCCCAGCCAGATGAGCAGGATGGCGATGCCGGCGAACACGACGGCGTACAGGTCGTTCTTCTCGAACCATCCGCTGCGCGGCTCGTGGTGCGAGCGATGCCAGCCCCAGCCGAAGCCGTGCATGACGTATTTGTGCGCGACGATGGAAAACACTTCCATCAGCACGACGGTGGCGACGACGATGAGCGCGTTGAACAACATGGGGAGCCGGATCCGGTCGTAATCGAGACGGTTCCAGCCTACCACACGCCCCCGGCCGCACGGCTGGGGCACACCACGATCGACGAGAAAGGACACTTCATGCAAGTATTTTCCGGCGCGTTCCTGCGCGCCCTGCTTCCCGCAACCCTGCTGGCCGCGGCGGCCGGCGTACCGTCTGCCGCCGCGGCCGCGACGGTCGAGGTCCACGTGACCGGCGTCATGGCCGGCAAGGGCAAGGTAAACGTCGCCGTGTGCGACCGGGAACGCTTCCTGAAGCAGTGCGCCTACAGCGGCTCGGCGCCGGCCCGCGAGGGCGACAACGTGATCCGCATCGCGGACGTGCCGGCCGGCAGCTGGGCCGTGCTGGCCTACCAGGACGAGAACGCCAACGACGAGCTCGACCGCAACATCGTCGGCATCCCCAAGGAAAACTATGGCTTCAGCCGCGACGCCCGCGGCCGCTTCGGTCCGCCGGGCTTCGACGACGCGGCCATCGAGGTGCGCGGCGAGGTGGTGCAGGCGGGGGTGAAGTTGCGCTGACGGCGGCGGTGGCTGCCGCCCGGATGCGCTAGGACGCGCCGCGCTTGAATTCCGCCGCCGGCAACGGATGCCGGCGCTCGTCCGGCCGGGTCAGCACGCGGATGGCGACCTCGAACGGCACGCCCATGGCGGCCAGGTCGCGCGCCGCCGAGCGGCCGGCGGCGAGTGCGTCGTGGACGGTGGCGTCGATCAGCAGGGCGGTCTTGTAGTCGGTTCGTCGTTCCATCCGGCGATTCTAGCCGATGCGCGGGCCGGTTCAGTGCGCCGGCAGGCGGCGCCGCTGCGGTCCGAGTTCCTTCTTGAGGAAACCGGCGACGCGCGGATCGATGACGAAGCTGAGTTTTTCGTAGAAGCCTGCGCTGCCGCCGCTGGGCTGCAGCAGCACGCGCGGGATGCCCATTTCCATGCAGTGGCGCTCGATCTGCTGCATGAACCAGCCGCCCAGGCCGCGGCCGCGGTGCGGCTTCAGGACGATGAAGTCGGCCACGTAGCAGAACTGCGGCGGCGCCAGTTCCAGGCGCGCGATGCCGATCGTGCGCGAGCCGGTCTGGACGACGGCCCAGCGCACCAGGCCGCCCGGATGGGCCGGCCGGCCGCCATCCTGGCCATGGACGCTCCACCCCGCATCCTGGCGGAAGGCTTTCAGGGTCTTGGGGGGAATGGCATCCGGCAACAGGCGAAATGAGATCGAAGCGTGCATGGTTTTCCTTGTCCAGCGCGCAAGCTTAAGACAGCGGCCGTGCGCCGGCCAGCATCGGTGCGTAACGTTTCAAGTCACAATGTAAATGCATGTATCGGCCGGCGCCGCACCATTCACCCTGGCAAGCGCCAGAAATTTCCTGCCTGCATTGCCATCCTTGCATTAGAATCGGCGGATGCTTACCCAGATCGCTCCCCATTTGTGGCACATGCAGTCCGGCATGAAGGCGGCCGGGCTTTCCTTCACCTCGCGCATGACGGTGATCCGCTTCGCCGACGGCCGGCTGTGGATCCACTCGCCGGTGCGCTTCGACGACGCCGTGCGCGCCCAGCTGGCGCAGCTCGGCGAGGTCGCATGGATCGTGGCGCCGAACCGGGCGCACCACCTATACGTCAAGCACTGCAAGCGCATGTTCCCGGCCGCCGCCGTCTACGGCGCGCCGGGGCTGGCCGAAAAGCGTCCCGACATCGAGGGCCTGCGCACGCTGGGCGACGCCGTCGAGCCGGAATGGGCCGGCGAACTCGAGCAGGTCTGGTTCCACGGCCAGCCCTTCGTCAACGAAGTGCTGTGGTTCCACAAGGCATCAAACACGCTGGTCGCCTGCGACATCCTGCAATGCTGGGGCGGTCCGCTCGACTGGCGCATGGCCCTGTACGCGCGCCTGACGGGTGTGCGCAAGCGCTTCGACGTGCCGCGCACGGTGCGCCTGGTCACGCGCGACAAAGGCGCCGCCGCCGGCAGCGCGCGCGCCGTGCTGCGCTGGCCGTTCACGCGCGTGATCACGGCGCACAACGCGATCGTCGAGCATGACGCCCACGCCCTGGTGGCGCGCGCCTTCGCCCGCTTCGGGGCCTGATCCCGCCACGACCGGGGACACACCGTGCGCTTCTCGATCGGCCACCGCCTGTTCGCCTCGGTCCTCCTGGCGATCCTCGCGGTGGCGGCCGGCGCCGTGTTCCTGCTGCGCCAGAACGTGCTGGCCGGCTTTGGCGACTATGCCGCGGCCATCGAACTCGACCGCCTGGAAGAACTGTCGGCGGCGCTCGCCGCGCGCTACCGCGACACGCGCGGCTGGACGTTCATTCCCGCCGACGGGCGGCGCGACTGGATCGCTGGCGAGCTGGAGCGCCTGCAGCGGGTGCGCGCGAAGGTGGCGCCGGTAGCGGCAGTGGCACCCGTAGCACCGGCCACGCCGGCAATCCCGGCGGCGCCGGTCGTCCCCGCCGCCCCGGCCCGCACCGCCGGCTGGACGGCCTTCCTCGCGCCACCGTCCCCGCCCGCGCCGCCGCTGCCGCCGCTGCCGCCGCCGCGCCTGCCGCAGCCGCACCGGCCGTCCAGCGGCGCCCCCGCCCCGGCCATCCCGGACGATGCGCTGCTGCTGGCGCACCGCATTTCCCTGCTCGACGCCGGCGGCGCCTGGCTGGCCGGACGCCGCACCGACGCCGCCGCCGTACCGGCGCCGGCGCGGCGCGCCATCGAGGTCGACGGCCGCACCGTCGGCTGGCTGGCGGTGACACGCAGCGCCCGTCCCGGCGACGCCATGGCCTACGCTTTCCTGGAGCAGCTGGGCAAGAGCCTGTGGCTGATCGTGGCCGGCGCCGTGGCGCTGTCCGCGCTCGCCGCGATGCTGCTGGCACGGCACTTCCGCCGTCCCATCCTGGACCTCGAACACGGCGCGCGGCGCCTGGCCGACGGCCGCTTCGACGTGCGCCTGCCGGCCGCGCGCAGCGACGAGCTGGGCGAACTGGCGCGCCACTTCAACGCGCTGGCCCAGCGCCTGGCCGGGGCCGAGGAAGCGCGCCGCCAGTGGGTGGCCGACACCTCGCACGAGCTGCGCACACCGCTGGCGGTGTTGCGCGCCCAGCTCGAGGCGCTGCAGGACGGCGTGCGCAGCGCCACGCCGGCCGCCATCGACGCGATGCTGCGCCAGGTGCTGGCCCTGAACAAGCTGATCGACGAACTGTATGCGCTGGCGCGCGCCGACGTCGGCGCGCTCGACTGCGCGCCGGTCCGCCTGGACCTGTGGACGCTGGCCACGGAACGGGCGGCGGCCTTTGGCGCGCGCCTGCGCGGCGCCGGCCTGGCGCTCGAGATCGGCGCGCCGCCGCCGGACGCCGTCGTGCTGGCCGATCCGGACCGCATGCGCCAGGTGCTCGACAACCTGTTCGAGAACAGCCTGCGCTACACCGCCACCGGCGGCCGCGTGCGCCTGCATGCGCAGGCGGGCGACGACCGGCGCCTGCAACTGCACCTCGACGACAGCGCGCCGGGCGTACCGGACGGCGCGCTGGCGCGCCTGGCCGACCGCTTCTATCGCGTCGACGCCTCGCGCAGCCGCACCCACGGCGGCGCCGGCCTCGGCCTGGCGCTGTGCCGGCGCCTGCTCGAGGCGCAGGGCGCCGGCCTGCACTTCGCCCATTCGCCGCTGGGGGGACTGCGCGCCACCATCGCCGTGCCGCTGGCGCGCCACGTCGCGGCGTCCGCATGAAAGAGGCAACATGAACGCCGCTCCGCCACGCATCGCCATCGTCGAGGACGAACCGGAACTCGCCGGCGTGGTCGCCGACTACGCGCGCGCCGCCGGCTACCTGCCGCAACTGTTCGACGACGGCGCCGTGGCGCTGGACGCGCTGCGGCGCGATCCGCCGGCGCTGGTCGTGCTCGACCTGATGCTGCCCGGCCTGGACGGCCTGGCGCTGTGCCGCGCGCTGCGCGCGGCGTCCGACGTGCCGGTGATCATGACGACGGCGCGCGTGGAAGAGATCGACCGCCTGCTCGGCCTGGACGCCGGCGCCGACGACTACCTGTGCAAGCCGTTCAGCCCGCGCGAGCTGATGGCGCGCATCAAGGCGATCCTGCGCCGCACCGGCCAGGCGCCAGCGGCGCCGCTGCTGGCGGTGGACGCGGCCGCGCGCCGGATCACCGTCCTGGGCCACGCGCTCGACCTGACCCCGACCGAGTACGGCATCCTGGCCGCGCTGGCGCGCCGTCCCGGCCAGGTGTTCTCGCGCGCCCAGCTGCTCGACCTGGCGCGCGCCGGCGGCGCCGGCATGGACGTGGCGGACCGCACGATCGACAGCCACGTCAAGAACTTGCGGCGCAAGCTGGACGCGGCGCTGCCGGGCGTGGAGGCGATCCGCTCGATCTACGGCGTCGGGTACCGGTTCGATCCGTGAACCGCGGCCCGCCGCCGCCTTCATTTTTCCTCCACATTCCGCCCGCACTATCTCCCCATGGCGCGCCATGTCGCGCGCGCCGCGCAACGAGGAGAATCCGATGAAACACCCTGTCACGATCCTGGCGGCCCTGGCCGCCGCCCTGCCCCTGCTGTCGTCGGCCGCCGGCGCCGACGACGCTGTCCACGTGCGCATCCATTGCACGGACAAGAGCGACAAGTGCCCCGCCCCGCCGCCCCCGCCCGCGCCACCGGCCGTGCCGCCGGCGACAGGCGTGGCACCGTTCGGCCCTCCGGCCCCACCCGCGCCGCCGCCCGTTCCGCCGGTACCCGGCGCGGCACCGCTTGCCGCTCCGCCCGCCCCGCCGGCGCGGCCGCCCATTCCACCGGCGCCGCCGGTGCCGGCGGCGCCCCGCCTTCCCGCCGTGCCCGCCGCCGCCCATGCCGCCTGCGCCACGAAGGCGGCCGGCAGCGCACTCGTCTGGCAATTGGGCAAGGGTGAAACGATGCGCGGCGTGTGCGTGCAACAGGACGGCAGGATGGTCTTCCGGCTGCGCAGCTACGCGCTCGACGCCTGACCCGCTCGACGCGGCCGGCGCCAGGCGGTATGCTGGCCGCATGCCGCCATCCCCACTCGTCGATCCGCGCCCCGTCCCGCCCCGCGAACCGCAGCTGGAAGACTGCTGCGGCACCGGCTGCACGAACTGCGTGTTCGACATGTACCAGGTCGCGCTGGACAACCATGCGCTGGCGCTGGCGGCGTGGGAGGCGCGACAGCCGGCGCAGGCCGGCGCGCAGGACGTGGGCCGCTCCGGCTGAGACGGTCGCGTTGGCGGCAAGACCGTGGCCCCGCCGGCGACCGGCGCGACTAGTTCGCGGCGCGCTTCACGACGAGGTTCTCGGTCCTGGTGGATGCCGGATTGCCATACAACGTGGCGAGGACGTCCCAGAAGTTATCGGGCGAGGTCGTATTGCCGAACACGTCGAAGTGGATCGCCAGGCCAAGGGCGTGGCCGAACTCGTGATTGACGATCTCCTGCGTCACGGTGCAGTGGTTATTACCCAGGTTCATGAACACGGGATTCGTGATGGCGTTGCGGCTGTCCGGGACGATCGTGCTGCCGAACCCGGCGGCGTTCGACACGTTCGCGCAATAACTGTTGTAGTCGGTGCTGCCGGGCGGGACCCAGGCATTGTTGTAGCCGACCCGGATCACGTTGGCGGCGGCGGGAAGCACGCTGGTCGCCTCGAGCACGAGATAGGCGCCCAGCCTGGCATTGTACGTCTTGATGGCCGCATTGACCTTGTTGGCCAGGTCCTGTTCCACCGCGTTGCCCGGCGCGGGGATATGGACGAGCAGGGGCTGGGCCGGGGTATTCGGCCATCGCCAGGTGCCCGCCGGGCGCTGGTTGGAGACGGGACGGCCGTCGGGACCGATGTCGAAGCCGGCATTGCTGAGATTGATATCGGCGATGATCCGGGCCTCGGTCAAGGTGGCCGGCGTGGCCTGGCCGGCCGGCGCGCCGGGACCGGCGCCGCCGCTGTCGCCGCCCCCGCCGCAGGCCGACAGCACTGCGGCGGCAAACATTGCATGACCAAGGCGTTTCAAGGATGTATTCATGACCATTCGTTCATAGGTTGGATAAACCGGGGAGGATCGCCTCCCCGTCCACGCAGGCGTGCCGGACAGCCGCGCCGGGTGTCCCGGGCGATGCCGCGCGGCGCCTTCGCCCTCCCATAACGGCGGCCAGCGGATTTTTCGAAGATTTTTTTGCGCCGCGTGCCGGGCGCAGTTGAGTTGCGTTGCGTTGAGTTGCGCTGCGCTCAGCGCAGCACCGGCGCCGAGATGGTCAGTCCCAGCGTCGCATAGCGCTCCGGACCGCCGCGTCCCAGGCGCCGGCCGATGCCCACGTCCAGCGCCAGCCGGTCCGGGACGACATCCAGGCGCAGCCCCGCCTGGGCATGGCGGTGCGCATGCTGCGCGCCGTATGCTTCCAGCGTCAGGGTCAACGGTCCCGCCGCCGCCCATTCCGTGCCCACCGCCCACAGCGCGCCGCCGCGGGTGGCCTGCGGACGCGACCAGCCGGCATTCAGGTGCACCAGCACGCGGTCGTCCAGCAGCGACAGCGACAACGGCGCCAGTACCGCCAGGTCGCCGGACAGGCCGTGGCCCGGGCGATACTGGTTGGCGATGGTCAGGCCGAGGCCCCAGCCGTTCTTCTCCAGCGGCCGCAGGATGGTCTTGGCCTGCAGCATGTGCGAGCGGTAGGCGGCGGCGCCGTCCGGGCCGATCCGGCCCGCGCCCACGCCCAGTTCCCAGCCACCGACGCGGCAGGCCGGCATCGCCCAGTCTTCGGTCTGGTCCTGCGGGCGTTGCGTCCACACTTCGAGCTGGCAATTGCCCGGATCGGCGATGGTCGCATCGTCGGTGACCATGGGACGGCCGGCGTACGCGGCCTGGCAGGCGTACAGGGCGCAGGTGACGGCGAACGCGCGCAGGAGAACAACTGGTTTCATCGCTGGTTCCTGGAAATCGGGGAGGCACAAGAGCGGGCGGGCCGCGCCGCGTGCCGCATGGCCGCGACGGCGGCCCGGTGCAGACGCCGGGCACGCAAAAGTGGCGCAAGAATAAGGGTGCGCGCCGACGGGTGTCAAGACACCCCGGCGCATGCCCGCTGTGTTCCATGGCGAACGATCCGGGCAAGGGTCTTTCCTTAGAATCGGCCTATCGGCGTAGGCTTCCTGGAGACGATGATGTTCGACATGGATCTTCCTTGGTGGGAATTTATCGCGCGCGGCGCGCTGGTCTACCTGGCCCTGCTGGTCATGGTGCGGCTATCCGGACGGCGCACGATCAGCCAGCTGACGCCGTTCGACCTGCTGGTGGTCATGCTGCTGTCGGAAGCCGTGTCGAACGGCATGTCCGGCGGCGACAATTCGGTGGGCGGCGGCCTGATCCTCGCCGCGACGCTGATCGTGCTCAATGCCAGCATCGGCATGCTGTCGGCCTATAGCCGCAAGATGGAAGCGGTGTTCGACGGCGACGCCGTGCTGATCGGCCGCGACGGGGTGTTCTTCGACAAGGTCTGCAAGCGCAACCGCATCGGCGGCTCGGACATCGAGCAGGCCCTGCGCCAGGCCGGCTGCGCGCGCCACGAGATGCAATGCGCCTTCCTCGAGGCGGACGGCAGCATCACGATCATGAAACGGCCCCTGGCGGGCGACCCCGCGCGTACCTGAACGTTTATTTCGAGCACTCGCCAGCAGGCATTATCTCAGCCGTATGGTGCGAGCTTCCCGCGACGCCCGGTGCTAGCTTGTCGGCAGCACCCCAGGACGGGGTGCTGCGCAGGGTCATGTTCAACAGGAGGTCATCCATGAAACGTGTTCTACCCATCCTTGCCTTGGCGACTGCAGCGGCGCTGGCCGCGCCGGCATCCGCCCGGACCGGCGACCCGACCTACCGGGCCGTCGCCAGCGGGGCGCTGGAAGTCCCGCCCAACGCTTCGCCCGGCACCAGCCTGGTCACCATCGAGATTCCTGGCCGACAGCTGCTGGTCGACATGCCGTTCCGCGACCTGCTCGGCACCACCACCGGCGCCCACATCCATTGCTGCACGGCCGATCCGTTCAGCGGAGTGGCGCCGATCGCCCTGCCGTTCACGGACTTCCCGACGGGCGTGCAGGCCGGCGAGTATTCGGCGGCGTTCAGCCTGGGCGATACCGCCACCTATGCGCCGGACTTCCTGGCCGCCAACGGGGACACCGCACAGGGCGCGTCCTCGGCCCTGATCGCGGCCATCGAAGGCAACCGGGCCTACGTCAACATCCATACCGACGCCTACCCGAACGGCGAGATCCGCGGCTTCCTGGTGGCGGCCCCGGTGCCCGAACCGGCCGAGTGGGCGATGCTGGGTACGGGCGTGGCGGGGCTGCTGTTGCTGGGCCGGCGGCGCCAGCGGGAGGAGGCGCGCGGCGTGCCGGCCCAGGTCGTCTAACGCGGCAGTGCGGCGCCCGGACGCGCGGCAAGCACGCTGGCCCAGGCCGGGACCGCCGCTTGCCAGAACGCGGCCAGCGACCCGGCCCGGATGGCTCCCAGGCCGAGGAAGCCGGCCGCCTGCGCCAGCGCCGCCACGGCGTCCGCCTCGCCGCCCGTGGTCGGCACGGCGGGCGCCCCGGTCTGCTTCGACAGCTTCTCGCCGTCGGCATTGCGCACCACCGGCACGTGCAGGTAGCGCGGCGTCGGCACCCCGAGCAGCGTCTGCAGCCAGATCTGGCGCGGCGTCGAATCGAGCAGATCGGCGCCGCGCACGACGTCGGTCACGCCCTGGTCGGCGTCGTCCACCACCACGGCGAGCTGGTAGGCCCAGAAGCCGTCGGCGCGGCGCAGCACGAAGTCGCCGGATTCGCGCGCCAGGTGCTGCGTGACCGTGCCGGCGAAGCGGTCGACGAAGGTGATGGCGTCCGCATTCGACTCCGCGTCCGGCACGCGCAAGCGCAGGCTGCGCGCGCTGCGTCCCGGCGCCAGGCCGTGGCGGCAGGTGCCGGCATAGATCGCCGCGCCGTCGGGCGCGAAGCCCA
>DAMAFT010000062.1:0-11714 GCA_031995805.1 Massilia sp. | reverse complement strand
CTACCTGGCCCTGCGCCGCGGCGTGATGGACTACGAGCGCCGCCACGTCTACCGCGGCCCGGAAAAGTACATCGAGATCCCGCAGGCCAAGGCCGACGCCGACGAGGCCATCGAGGCCGAGCTGGCCGAGCATCCGGACTCGGACGACATCGTCGCCGCCATGGTGATGCAGGCCTCGCCCACGCTGGTCACGGCCGTGCTGGCCTCCGGCGAGGAAATCAAGATCACCGGGCCGGGCCTGGTGTTCGCGCGCGAATGGCTGTCGCCCAAGGCGGCCGCGACGCGCCGCCTGCGCCGCGGCGCCGTGATCCGCGTCAGCCAGGACGGCGGCTCGAGCTGGAGCATCACCCAGCTGCCGGACGTGGAATCGGCCTTCGTCGCGGTCGACCCGAACGACGGCCGCATCCGCGCGCTGGTCGGCGGCTTCGACTTCAACCGCAGCAAGTTCAACCACGTGACCCAGGCCTGGCGCCAGCCGGGTTCCTCGTTCAAGCCGTTCATCTATTCGGCGGCGCTGGAACGCGGCTTCTCGCCGGCCACGCTGGTCAACGATGCCCCGATCTCGTTCGCTGCCGGCACCACCGGCGGCCAGGCCTGGGAGCCGAAGAACTACGACGCCAAGTACGAGGGCCCGATGACGCTGCGGCGCGGCCTGACCAAGTCGAAGAACATGATCTCGATCCGCGTGCTGAACCGCATCGGCGCGCGCTACGGCCAGGAATACGCGACCCGCTTCGGCTTCGACGCCGAGCGCAACCCGCCCTACCTGACGCTGGCGCTGGGCGCGGGCTCGACCAACCCGCTGCAGATGGCGGGCGCCTATTCCGTGTTCGCCAACGGCGGCTACCGCATCAGCCCCTACATCATCTCGAAGGTGACGGATGCCGACGGCAAGGTGCTGTCGGAAGCGCGCCCGGAACGCGCCGGCGTCGAGGCCAACCGCGTGATCGACCCGCGCAACGCCTGGCTGATGGACAGCATGCTGCGCGACGTGGCGCGCTACGGCACCGCGGCCAAGGCCCAGGCCACCCTGAAGCGTCCGGACATCGCCGGCAAGACCGGCACCACCAACGACTCGATCGACGCCTGGTTCGCCGGCTACCAGCCGAAGGTGGTGGCCATCGCCTGGATGGGCTACGACAAGCCGCGCAACCTGGGCGCGCGCGAGACCGGCGGCGGCCTGGCGCTGCCGATCTGGATCGGCTACATGCAGAAGGCGCTCAAGGGCGAACCGAACGTCGAGCGCGAGGTGCCGGCCGGGCTGGTGCAGTACGGTTCGGATTACTACTATGCCGAGACGCCGCCGGGCAGCGGGGTCGAGACGCTGGACGTCGGCCCGCCGCCGGCGCCGGAACAGCAGAAGGAGCGTGATGCGGTGAGGAACGAGTTGTTCTGATCGGCACGGTGCAGAAATGACAAAGGCGGCCAATGGCCGCCTTTGTCGTCGATGGCCGGTACTTCAGACCAGCGACACCTGCGCCCCGCCCTGCTCGCCCGCATATTTCGACAACGATGCGAAGAACTCGCTGTCGTCGCGGGTATTGCGCCATTCGCCGCCCACGCGCTTGTAGTGGTAGCCGCCCGAGCGCGCCGCGACCCACATCTCCTGCAACGGCGCCTGGCTGTTGACGATGATCTTGGATCCGTTGTCGATGAACTCGATCTCCAGCACGTTGCCGCTGCGCTTGCATTCGACGTCGATCACGTCCTCGTCGTTCAGGCGATCGAAGGCGTCCTCGATCTGCTTGAGGGTCAGGTCGGCAAGGTCCAAAAATTCGGTTTCGGTCATGCTACACTCCAAAATCTGCTAATCAAACCGTGATTCTAATCGTGAAGTCCTCTCTTGCGCTTCTCCCGGCCGCTGTTTTGCTTGCCGCCCTGTCCGGCTGCGGCCAGACCGGCGACCTGTACATGCCGACGCCGCCGGCAAGGCCGACGTCGGCGCCGCCCGCGGCACCGGTCGACCAACCACCGCAGCCCGTCCCTTCGAACAACGCCTCCACCCCTGCCCCGCACCGCTGATGTCCTATTTTTCGCACCAAGACGGCGTCCTGCACGCCGAAAACGTTTCGCTGTCCGCCATCGCGGAACAATTCGGCACGCCGACCTACGTCTACTCCAAAGCCGCCCTGCTCGAGAACTTCAGCGCCTACCACGACGCCTGCCAAGGCCGCGACGCCCTGGTCTGCTACGCGATGAAGGCCAATTCGAACCTGGCCGTGCTCGACCTGCTGGCGCGCCAGGGCGCGGGCTTCGACATCGTCTCGGGCGGCGAACTGCTGCGCGTGATCGCCGCCGGCGGCGATCCGGGCAAGGTCATCTTCTCGGGCGTCGGCAAGACCATGGCCGAGATCGGCCTGGCGCTGGAAAAAGGCATCCTGTGCTTCAACGTGGAATCGATCCCGGAGCTGCACCGCATCAACGAGGTCGCCGGCCGCATGGGCAAGCGCGCGCCGGTCTCGCTGCGCGTGAACCCGAACGTCGATCCCAAGACCCACCCCTACATCGCCACCGGCCTGAAGGCGTCGAAGTTCGGCGTCGCGTTCTCCGACGCGCTCGCCACCTACCGCACCGCCGCCAGCCTGCCGCACCTGGACGTGGTCGGCATCGACTGCCACATCGGCTCGCAACTGCTGGACGACGCCCCGCTGCTGGAAGCGCTGGACAAGCTGATCGAGCTGGTCGACACGCTGCACGCCGAAGGCATCCACCTGCACCACCTCGACGTGGGCGGCGGCCTGGGCATCGACTACGGCACCGGCGACAAGCCGCCGGTACCCGCCAGCGCCTACGTCGAGCGCGTGTTCGCGCGCATCGATGCCTGGCGCGCCGAAAAGCACGGCGGCAAGCCGGTCAAGGTCATCTTCGAGCCGGGCCGCTCGATCGTCGGCAACACCGGCGTGCTGCTGATGTCGGTCGAGTTCGTGAAGCCGGGCGAGGAAAAGAATTTCTGCGTGATCGACGCCGCCATGAACGACATGGCGCGCCCGGCGCTGTACCAGGCCTGGATGGACGTGCAGCCGGTCAAGCCGCGCAGCGCTCCGACGGCGGTGTACGACCTGGTCGGCCCCGTGTGCGAATCGGGCGACTGGCTGGCGCGCGACCGCGCGCTGGCGGTCGAGCCGGGCGACGTGCTGGCCATGATGGCGGCCGGCGCCTACGGCTTCACGATGGCCTCGAACTACAACACCCGCGGCCGCGCGGCCGAGGTGCTGGTCGATGGCGACCAGGTGCACCTGGTGCGCCGGCGCGAGGATCCGGCCGAGTTGTTCGCGCTCGAGTCCATCGTCGAATAAACCGGTGGACGCGCTTGCATGAGTGCTAACATTCTCCGGGTGCAACCCGGAGAATGTCCATGCAAGCGTCCGACCAGTCCGACCCGCCCACCGCCCCCGCCTCCCCCGCCTCCCCCGCCACGCCCCGCGTCGGCCGCCAGCGCCTCCTGCTCGGCCTGCTCCAGGGCGCCTGCCTCTACCTGCTGTACCGCGCCCTCAAGGAACACGCCTGGCCGGCCAGCGCGCCGCTGCTGTTCGCGCCGCTGATCCTCGTCGCCCTGTACCTGCCGCAGATGGCGATCTCGGCGCTCGGCCACATGGAGCGGCGCGCGCTGCTGGCGTGGCTGGGCGCCGCGGCGCTGGTGCTGGCGGCGCTGGGCGGCTACGACGCCTGGCGCAACGCCGACCTGCCCCTGGCGTTCCCGCGCGGCGCACAGGCCGGGCCGCAACGCGCGCCGATGCCTGGCGCCCTGCTGCTGCTCCAGGCCGCCGTCGCCCTCTTCATCGCGCACTCGCTGGTGCTGGCGGCGGCGCGCGACCGGCGCCGCATCGCCGCCTACGCTACCCATTTCGACCTGGCCTGGAAACTCGGCGTGCAGCTGGGGTTCAGCGCCCTGTTCACCGGCGTGACATGGCTGGTGCTGCTGCTCGGCGCGCAACTGTTCGAACTCGTCAGGCTGGATTTCTTGAGCAAGCTGATGCGCGAGGAATGGTTCGCCATCCCCGTCAGCGCCTTCGCGTTCGCCTGCGCCATGCACCTGACCGACGTGCGCCCGGCGATCGTGCGCGGCATCCGCGGCCTGCTGCTGGTGCTGCTGTCCTGGCTGCTGCCGGTCGCCGTGCTGCTGGTCGGCGGCTTCCTGCTGGCCCTGCCCATGACGGGACTCGAACCGCTGTGGGGCACGCGCCGCGCGGCCTCGGTGCTGCTGTGCGCGACCGCCGTCTTCGTCGTGCTGATCAACGCCGCCTGGCAGCAGGGCGACGCGCACCACGGCCGCGACGTCGCCGCCGTGGTGCGCATCGCCGCGCGCATCGCCGCCCTGCTGCCGGCGCCGCTGGTCCTGCTCGCCGTCTACGCGCTGTTCCTGCGCGTGCGCGACCACGGCTGGACCGGCGACCGCGTGGCCGCGGCCGCCTGCATGCTGGTGGCCGCCTGCTATGCGGCCGGCTATTTCCGCGCCGCCCTCGCACGCGGCGGCTGGCTGCCGGCGCTGGGCCGGGTGAACGTCGCCACCGCCTTCGTGATCGTCGGCCTGCTGCTGGCATTGAATTCGCCGCTGCTGGATCCCGACCGGATCTCGGTCGCGAGCCAGGCGGCGCGCCTGGCATCCGGCCGGACCGCCGTCGACAAGTTCGACTTCGCCTGGCTGCGCTTCGACGGCGCGCGCTTCGGGCGCGCGGCGCTGGACCGGATCGAGCGCGAGGCGTCCGGGCCGGACGCGGCGCGCCTGCGCGAGCGCATCGCCGCCGCGCGCAAGCTGGCGAACCGCTGGGACGCGCGCGCGCCGGCTCCCCTGCGGGCGGCCGACCTGAAGGCCAACCTGCGCGTGCGCGGCGCGCAAGCCTTGCCGGATGCGTTGTTGCTTACGGACTGGGCCGGCCAGCCGTCCAGCTATCTGTATCCGGACTGCCTGCGCACGGCAGGCAAGCAATGCGATGCCTTCGTGCTCGATGTGGATGGCGACGCGCGTCCCGAAGTCCTGCTGGTGGGCGCGAACGGGCGCCCGGCGGTCGTGCTGGGCGCCGATGGGCGCGGCCAGTGGGGCCTGCTCGGTGTCGTGGCGTTCGCATCGGTGCGTTGCGCGGGCTTGCTGGAAGGACTGGCGGCGGGCAAGGTCCGCGCCGTCGCACCGGCGGTGCAGGACATCGAGATCGGCGGCGTGCGCGGGCGCGTGGCGCTGCAATCGTCCGGCGAGGGATGCGAGCGGCAATGAACCACGGGCCCCGTACCGCGACCTGCGGCGATGCGCTGGCGGCGCTGGCCTGCGCCGTCGCCGCGGCGGCGCTGTATTGCCTGAAGATAGGCCTGGCCCGGGGGGATGTCCTGCAGGCGCTGTTCCTGTCGATGTTCGCGCTGCCGGTCGCCCTGGGGATCGCGGTCTTCGTCGAGCTGCCCCTGGTTTTCCTCCTGCGCCGATGGCGACGCACCGGTGTCCTCGAGTACATGCTGGCCCCCGGACTCACCGTCCTGATGCTGGGCATGGCCTCGGTGCTGTCGGGCGTGGGCACGTTCAGCGTCCTGAAGGCGCACGGACGGGACCTCTTCCTGGACGGGCACATCGTGTGGGGTAACGTCGGATGGATCGCCGTGGATCCGGAGTATGCCGAGCCGGCATGGTGGGCGAGCCTGGCGGGCCTGGCGTTCTGGGCGATCCGGGTCAGGCACCGCGGGGATTGACGGCCGGGCTCAGTCGCGCCCGCGCGACCGGTCGTCCGGCCACGCCAGCGCCGCGCAGGCGGCCGTCTGCTCGCTCCAGCGCGCGCCGAGGTTCAGGCAACGGTCGACCGCCACGCCGTAACGCGTGCGCGAGACCCCGAGCACCATCAGGAGCACCAGGGCCAACAGCAGGACGATCGCACCGAACCTCTTCATGTCATGATTGTACCGATCCCGGGGAGCGGGTGGGAACCCGCGTGCGGCTCCACCAGATGCGCAGGCCCAGCAGCACCAGCACGACGGCGCCCCAGACCATCGGTTGCTGCAGGTCGTTCTTGCCCGCCTTCATCCACCAGTAGTGCAGGATCGCCAGCACCGCGATCGGATAGATCAGGCGATGCAGCTGGGTCCAGCGCCGTCCCAGCCGGCGGATCATGCCCTGGGTGCTGGTGGCCGCCAGCGGGATCAGGAGCACGAAGGCGATGAAGCCGACCGTGATGAACGGGCGCTTGATCACGTCCTTCCACATCGCGGCAACGTCGAACTGGTGGTCGAACCAGAAGAACGTCAGGAAGTGCATGGCCGCGTAAAAGAAGGCGAACAGGCCGAGCATGCGGCGCAGGCGCACCAGCCAGTTCCAGCCGGTGAAGCGGCGCAGGGGCGTGACGGCGAGCGTGATGCACAGCAGGTACAGCGCCCAGTCGCCGCTGCCGTGGGTCAGGAAGGCGACCGGGTCGACCGGCGTGCCCATGGCCACCGCCCAGGCCATGCGCAGGAAGGGCGCCAGCGCCAGCAGGAATACCACGACTTTGATCGCCGCCAGCTGTTTTGGTTTCGGATTGAACGCCATGGGCATCGTCCGTTCAGTAGAACTTGCGCAAGTCCATGCCGGTGTACAGCGAGGCGACCTCGTTGTAGCCGTTGAACATCAGCGTCTTGCGCTTGGGCGTGAACAGGCCGCCTTCGCCGATGCGGCGCTCGCTGGCCTGCGACCAGCGCGGGTGGTCGACGTTCGGGTTCACGTTCGAGTAAAAGCCGTACTCGTCCGGCGCGATCGTGTTCCAGGCCGTGCGCGGCTGGTCGCGCACGAAGCGGATGCGCACGATCGACTTGGCTGACTTGAAGCCGTACTTCCAGGGCACCACCAGGCGCACCGGCGCGCCGTTCTGGTTGGCCAGCACCTGGCCGTACATGCCCACCGTCAGCAGCGCCAGCGGATGCATGGCCTCGTCCATGCGCAGGCCTTCCACGTAGGGCCATTCGATGATGCGGCTGCGGATGCCGGGCATCTGGCCGCGGTCGGCCAGCGACGTGAATTCGATGTACTTCGCATTGCCGGTCGGCTCGACCTGCTTGATCAGGTTCGACAGCGAATAGCCGACCCAGGGGATCACCATCGACCAGCCTTCGACGCAGCGCAGGCGGTAGATGCGCTCTTCCAGCGGCGCCAGTTTCGTCAGGCGGTCGATGTCGAGCGTCATCGGCTTCTTCACCTCGCCGTCGACCTGCACGGTCCAGGGCCGGGTACGCAGCGTGTGCGCGTTCTCGGCCGGGTCGCCCTTGTCGGTGCCGAATTCGTAGAAGTTGTTGTAGTGGGTCGCGTCCTGGAACGAGGTCGACTTCTCGGTGGTCGACAGCGCGGCGTTGCGCACGGCGGCCAGCTTTTGCGCGGGGGCGGCCTGGGCCAGCGCCTCGCGGTTCAGCATCTCCCACAGCGAGGTGCCGGCCACGGCGGTTGCCGCGGCGCGCGCCAGGAAGGCGCGGCGGCCCTCGGCGATGGCTTGCGGCGTGATTTCGGACGGGAACGGCAGGTCGATGCCGTTCGGATTACGCTTGATCAACATGACAGCTCCGGTGGACTCTTGGGCACTTTCGCGCCCGACATGTCAACCTTACACCATCCGTTGCAATCCGGCTGGACGCTTCACCTGCGGTTACAACATGTCATCCGCCTGTCATCCAGCCACCCGCGTTCCTACAGCTTGCCGTAGGAGTGCAAGCCGGACAGGAACATGTTCACGCCCAGGAAGGCGAAGGTCGTCACCAGGAGGCCCACCAGCGCCCACCAGGCCGCGGCGCGGCCGCGCAGGCCGGACATCAGGCGCATGTGCAGCCAGGCCGCGTAGTTCAGCCAGACGATCAGCGCCCAGGTTTCCTTCGGGTCCCAGGACCAGTAGCCGCCCCAGGCCTCGGCCGCCCACAGCGCGCCCAGGATGGTCGCCACCGTGAAGAAGGCGAAGCCGACGGAAATGGCCTTGTACATCACGTCGTCCAGCACTTCCAGCGACGGCAGGCGGTCCGCCAGGTAGCCGTGCGACTTCAGCAGGTAGGCCGCGCCGACCATGGCCGCCAGCGCGAAGGTGCCGTAGCCGATGAAGTTGGCCGGCACGTGGATCTTCATCCACCAGCTCTGCAGCGCCGGCACCAGCGGCTGGATCTCGGCGGCGTCGCGCGCCACCGTGTACCACAGCAGGAAGCCGACCGCGGCGGAAATGACCAGCAGGACGAACGGTCCCAGCTGGCGGGTCGCGTAGCGCTGCTCGTAGTACAGGTAGAACAGCGCGGTGATCATCGAGAACAGGATGAACACCTCGTACAGGTTCGACACCGGGATGTGGCCGACGTCGGCGCCGACCAGGTAGGATTCGTACCAGCGCACCATCATGCCGGTGAAGCCGAGCACGACGGCGGCCCAGCACAGCTTCGAGCCCACGCTGCCGCCGAACGCCGAGCGCGATGCCAGGCCGATCCAGTAGAACACGGTCGAGAACACGAACAGCGCGCTCATCCAGAGGATGGCGGACTGGCTCGACAGCATGTACTTCAGGAAGAACCTGGTATTGGCCGCGTCCAGCGTACCGCCGTACAGCGAGATGGCCCACAGCGACAACGCCGCGACGAGGGGCATCAGCCAGCGCACCGGCTTCCAGCTCCAGCCCAGCAGCGCGAACACGGGCGCGGCCAGCAGCAGGATCGCCTCCTCGTACACGTCCATGTAGTCGCCGTAGCGGTGGAAGGCGAACAGCGCCGCGGCCAGCAAGCCGGCGCCGAACAGCCAGTCGATGGCCGTCAGGCGCTTGAAGAAGCCGGGCGGCCGCGTATAGCGCACCTGCGCGTCGGCCTGTTGTCCTTGCGATGCCTGCGAAATATCCATGGTTTTCTCTCCTTGCCGAACCCGTCCAGCTTACGCCGATTGCGGCAACTTCGTTTTCAAATCGTCGAACTCGCGCTCGAAATCGAGGGTCTTGCGCTGCGTGCTCATGGCCATCAGCGCGTGCGCGCCGCTGCCGTCCGCCGCTTCCTTCACCCACACCCAGATGCGCCGCTCGCGGATGTAGAACATCGCGAAGATGCCCAGCGTCAGCAGCAGGCAGCCCAGGTAGACCACTTTCTTGCCCGGCGAGCGGGTGGCCTGCAGCACCGACGCCTTGACCTCGGTGAACTCGTCCAGCGCCAGGTAGACCGGGGCGCCGTACAGGAAGCTGTCGGACAGCGCATTGGTCGCCATCTGCAGGAAGCGGCCGTGGGCCTCGTTCGCCTCGGCCGCCGGCGCGCCGGCGCGGGCGCGCGCGGCTTGCCACAGTTCCCACATGGCGCCGTTGAGCATCTTCATGAACACGTTCGCCGCCTTTTCCTGCTCGGCGCGCGGGATCCGTTCGAGGAATTGCGACACCGCCACGTAGCCGCCCGTCTGGCCGTTGCCGGCAAAGATCGCCAGCGTCTTGCCCGCCGACTCGCGCAACTGGGCGGACAGGGCCGCGTCGGCCTTGCCCGGCGGCAGGGCGCGCTCGGCGTAGCGGCGCGCCGCCTCCTCGCGCAGGGCCGGGTCGGCCAGCGCGGCGCGCAGGCGCATCCACTCTCCCACGCCGTGCTGGTCGTCGGCCGGGATGCGCAGGAAGCTGAACGGCGCCGACGGGTCGGTGCGCACGCCGGCCAGGTAGACCTGGGCGCCATCGAGCTCCACCGGCTGCATGTAGTTCAGGAATTCGCGCGCCTGGCCCGTCTGGTCGCGCAATTTGTACTGCACGCTGGGGCCGACGTTCTTGAGGTCCTTGTTGTTGGCGTTCTTGCCGGCCGAGCCAGTGTGCTCGGACAGGGTGGCCTTCAGTTGCTCCTCGAGGGATTCGCCCTTCTTGACGGCGCGCACGTCATTCGCATCGTTCGCACCGGCCCTGGTGTTCTCGACGTTGAACGGCCGGAAGCCGGTCCACTCGATCGTATAGGTGGCGTTGCCGCTCTTGAGTTCGCTGGAACTGCCGACCTCGCCCGCCACCGGGAACGACGCGGCGCCGCTGCCGCCCATCGGCCAGCCCGTCAGCTTGAGCTTGCTGCCGCCATCCTCGAAGCTGGACTGGTACAGCGCCACGCCGCGGTAGATCAGCGGCTGGTTGACCTTGATCGTGCCGTCGAAGGTCTTGCCGGTCTCGTGGTCGCGGATCGTCACTTCGCTGGCGAACAGCTTCGGCATGCCGGTCGAGTAGAACTCGATGATGAACTTGTTCAGCTTGATGGTGAACGGCAGCTCCTGGATCATCACGCCATTGCCCTGCGGGACGATGGCGGTATTGCTGCTCTGCCCTTCCGGGATCATCGTGTTGCCGCGGAACGAGGGATTACCGAGGCCCAGGCGATGCCTGGCCGGGATGTCGGCGATGATGCCGCCGCCCATGAAGGGCGTCTTGCCCATAAACCATTGCTGGAACCGGATGCCGAAATCGGAATCCAGCATGCCGCCGACCAGGATCACGATGATGGCCGTGTGCGCGAAGATGTAGCCGAACTTGTTGGCGGCCCCCTTTTTCGCGGCCACCAGCACGCCGCCCTGCTTGTCGACCAGTTTCACCTTGTAGCCGGCATTGTCCAGGCGCTGGGCGGTCTGGTGCGCCAGCGGCAGCGCGGCGCCCGGCGCCGTCCATTCGGTCTTGTGGTGGAAATTGCGCAGCGAATCCTCGCGCACGTGCTCGCGCCAGCTGCGCATGTCGCGCAGCATCTTCGGCGCGTTGCGCGCGATGCACAGGCCCGTCGAGACGATCAGGATGGCCAGGCTCAGCAGGAACCACCAGGCCGAGTAGACGGCGTACAGGCCCAGCTTGTCGAAGATCTCGAACCAGAACGGGCCGAACTGGTTCATGTAGTTCGGCATCGGCTGGTTCTGCTGCATCACCGTGCCGATGACGGCGGCGATCGCGATGATCATCAGGAGGCTGATGGCGAAGCGCATCGACGACACCAGCTCGACCGCCTCCGCGACGCCGCGGCGGCTTGATTTTATTTCAATTCCGGTGGTGCTCATCGCTCCTGCTTTCATTCGCGTCAGAAATACTGCCGGGAGCATACAACAAAAAAGGCAGCCCGCTCACGCAGCTGCCTTGTTCCTGATTAGTTCCGTAGGGAATTACCGCGGGGACTTACTTCAGTCCGGCGATGTAGTCGGAGACGGCTTTCATTTCCTCTTCCGACATGCGCTTGGCCAGCGTGCCCATCTGCGGGCTGTTGTTGCGGCCGCCGGCCTTGAAGGCTTGCAGCTGGGCCAGCGTATAGTCCTGGTGCTGGCCGGCCAGGCGCGGGTATTGCGCCGGGATGCCCGAGCCGGTGGCGCCGTGGCAGCTGGCGCAGGCGGCCACGCCGCGCTCGGCGATGCCGCCGCGATAGATCTTGCGGCCCAGTTCGACGGTATCCTTGTTGCGCGCGGCGCCCTGCTTGGGCTTCTGCGTGGCCAGGTACGCGGCGAGGTTGTTCTTTTCCTCCTCGCTGAGCATCTTGGCGTACAAGGACATCACCGGCTGCACGCGGTTCGGCGTGGTGAAGTCGACGAGCTGCTTGTGCAGGTAGGCCTGGGCCTGCCCCGCCAGCTTGGGATTGGCGACGATGGTCGAGTTGCCGGCGGCGCCGTGGCAGGATGCGCAGGCCGGCAGGCCGCGCGCATTGTCGCCCGTTTCGTACAGGCTGCCACCCTTGGCGGGATCGATCTTCGGGACGGGATTCGCAGCCGGCGCCGCATCGGCGGCCAGTGCGGGAATGCCGCTCGTGCCGGCCAGCGCCAGCGATGCGAGCAACAGGGA
>DAMAFT010000061.1:0-11725 GCA_031995805.1 Massilia sp. | reverse complement strand
ACCACGGGCTGCCGTTGTCCACCGCGGCGGACAGCGCCGGCACGGTCAGCGCGATCGTGCCGTAGCCCTTTTCGGCCGTCACCGCGGGGTATTCGGCGTCGAGCGTGACGTTCACCTCGGGCAGCGGGTAGTCCTTGACGAAGGATTCCAGCGGCCCCCAGTCCGATTCCTCGGCCATGTAGACATACAGCTCGATGCGCTTGGACAGCGGCAGCTGCAGGTCCTTGAGCGCCTTCATCGCGTACAGCGCGGTGGCGATCGGTCCCTTGTCGTCCTCGGCGCCGCGCGCCAGCAGCTTGCCCGGCTCGCTGGTCCGGTCCAGCTGGAACGGCGACGCCTTCCACTTCGACGCATCGACCGGCTGCACGTCGCCGTGCGCGACGAGGCCGACCTTCTCGGCGCCATCGCCCAGGCCGACGATGACGACGCAGCCCTGGTCGGAAAAGTCCAGGCCGAGGCGCGCCGCCTCGTCCTTCAGGTACGCCTTGAACGCGCCGTGGACCGGATTGCGCTCGCAGGGAATGTCGCGCGCCGCCACCGTGTTGAAGCTGACCATCCGGGCCAGCGTGTCGACCACGTCGGTGCGGTAGGTCTCGACGGCGTGCCTGGCGGCGCGGATGGCGTCGTCGCCGGGAACGGCCGGCGCTGCGGCGGCGCCGGCCGGGGCGGCGCCCAATGCCAGCGCCAGGGCCAGTGCCGCGGACAGGGCACGCAGGGGGGTCTTGTGGTTGCGGTTCAAGCCAGGTCTCCGGGTTTGCAAAATCGCAAGGAGTCTAGCAGGGATGGCGGGCTGCGCAAAGCCGAGCGCGGCGGCGTGCAGGCGCGCGATCGGGTATCGTGGACGCCATGTCCATCGCGGAGACCATAGCATGACCAGCAATACACGGAAAATCCTCCAGCGCGTACACCCCGCCATGCGCGACGACATCGGCGACCTGATCACCCACCGTCCGGTGCCCTCCGCGCACCTGGAGCAGGTCGACCCGTTCCTGTTCCTGAACCACCATGGCCCGCAGGTGTATCCGCCGCACAACCGCGGCCTGCCCTTCGGCCCGCATCCGCACCGCGGCTTCGAGACCGTCACCTTCATCCTCGCCGGCCAGCTGGCGCACCGCGACAGCGCCGGCCACGAGAGCGTGATCGGCCCCGGCGGCGTGCAGTGGATGACGGCCGGCAGCGGCATCGTGCACGCGGAAGTGTCGCCGCGCGCCTTCATGGAGGCCGGCGGCCCGCTCGAGATCCTGCAATTGTGGGTGAACCTGCCGCCGGCGCTGAAGATGACGGCGCCGCGCTATACCGGGCTGCAGGGCGACGCCATCCCCGTCGTCGAACTCGACGAAGGGCGGGTGCGCCTGAACCTGGTGTCCGGCGATTTCGGCGGCCAGGCTGGCCCGTTCGACCCGCTGACGGGCGTGTTCATGAGCACGGTCGAGATGCGCGCCGGCGGGCGCCTGCGCCTGGACGGCCTGTTGCAGCGCAACGTGTTCCTGTACGTCGTGCGCGGCGCCGTGCACGTCGAGCCCGACCTCGTCGATGCGATGCACCTGGCCGAGTTCGATCTCGAGGGCGACACGCTGGAGATCGAGGCCGCGCGCGACAGCGTGATCCTGCTGGGCCACGCCGAACCGATCCGCGAGCCGGTGGTCGCGCACGGCCCGTTCGTGATGAATACGCGCGAGGAGATCGCGCAAGCCATCGCCGACTACCAGGCCGGCCGCTTCGGCGCGCCGCTCTGACGGCACGCCTCGGCGTCGCCCCTTGGCGCCGCGCTTGGCGCCGCACTTGGCGCCATACTTGGCGCCGACTTCCTGCCGGCCCGGACCCAGCGGCCAAGCCGGTCTCGTCCTTGTTGTATCAGCGGCCGGCCAGGCTGATGCGGGTGCCGTCCGGCCGCAGCTCGCCGAGCACGACCGTGTCGGCGAACGGGATCTGGTCGAAGGAAACGGTATTGCCGCTGCGGCGTCCGACGAAGCGTTCCGCACCGACCTGCACGAGTTCCTCGCGCTTGCCATCCAGTTCGCCATACAGTTTCGCGCCCTGGTTGCTCAGTTTCAGGATGCGGCCATCTTCCATGCGGAAATAGACGCGGTTCATGAATTCGGCCTCGCCGACGGTCAGGCGGCTCAGTTGCTGGCGTTGCTGGCCTTGCTGGTTGCCCTGCACCATTACGCGGCTGCCGGCCGACTGGTCGGGGGTCTGCTGTTGGGCGTGGGCCGACAGGGACAGGATGGCGGCGCTGGCGAAAGCGAGGATATGGCGAATTTGCATGATTGCTCCGTATTAATAAATATGTATAAAAAACGGACTCTCGGCAACTCAACAAAACATTCCATACCGACCCAAGAGCCCTGCCGTCATTCGTTTCGCGGGCCTCATGATGTCCGGCGAGTGAATACAGTGTAGGGAGCGCGCTTGCGGGCGTCAGCTGGCATGTGCCGAAGCGTCGAAAAAGCGGGATGAAGCGTCGAAAAGCGCGACCGGAATGCTGCATGTGCATACGATTTCCGGCGGCAGTCCCGGTCAGCCGCGCGAGCCTGGCGGACGATATCGGCTAGAGTCGGGTGTCCTCTTCCACCTCTCCAGGAGACCCGCCCGCATGCATCCAGTTCCCCTCGTCGTTACCACGCGCGGCTATCCGGACCAGGGACATGCCGTCGAAAACATTCACCATGGATCGATCGCCGTCGTCGATGCGGCTGGACGGCTGTTGTGGTCGGCGGGCGACCCGGACGCCATGATCTTCACCCGCTCGGCCCTGAAACCCTTCCAGGCCCTGCCCTTCGTGCTGGACGATGGCCCGGCGCGCTTCGGCTTGACACGGGAAGAACTGGCGCTGCTGTGCGCCAGCCATTCGGGCGAGGAGCGCCACATCGCGGCGGTGCAATCGATCCTGGACAAGATCGGCCTGGACGAGACGCACCTGGAATGCGGCTGCGCCGTGCCGCTGTACTACGACACGGTCGGCCTGCCCGTGCCTGCCGGGAGCCGCTGGCGCACGCTGCACCACAACTGCTCGGGCAAGCACGCCGGCTTCCTGGCCTGGTGCCGCCTGCACGGCGCGCCGACGCAGGGCTACGTCGACCCTGGCCACCCGCTGCAGCAGGCCGTGCGCGCCGCGCTGGCCGACGCGGTGCAGATGGACGAGGACACGCTTCCGATGGGCATCGACGGCTGCTCGGCCCCGAACTACGCGCTGCCGCTGGCGCGCCTGGCCCACCTGTACGCGCGCCTGGCGCAGGGCGCCGGCGACGCCCGCCTGGGCGGGGCGCTGGGCGACCTGTTCGACGCCATGACGGCGCACCCGGACATGGTGTCGGGCGATTCGCGCACCGACCTGGCCTGGATGCATGCCGGCGGCGACGACTGGGTGGCGAAGATCGGCGCCGACGCGGTCCAGGCGATCGGCGTGCGCTCGGCCGGGATCGGCATCGCGATCAAGATCGCCGACGGCGCCGTGCGCGCGCTGCACCCCGCCACCTACGCCGTGCTCGACCAGCTGGGCCTGCTCGACACCCGGCGCCGCACCCTGCTGGCCCCCTACCACGCCCCGGCCATCAAGAACGCCCGCGCCACCCCGGCCGGCGACATCCACCCCATCTTCACGCTGCAACAAGCCTGACAAACCTCAAACCGGGGTCAGAGCCGGGGTCAGAGCCCGGTTTTTGGCAATGGCTTTAAAGGAACTGTCCAACCTCCTTGCTAGCAAAACATCCCCAAAATTCGGGGCCGACCCCGGTTCGATGGTTGTCAGGTCTGGCGGCGCAGGGTGGCGGACAGGGTGTCGAGCACTTGGGCGTCGTCCCAGTAGGCGGAATGCGACCACGGGTTCCAGCTCTTCAGGATCCAGCTGACCATGCCCTGCCCCGCATTGATGACGCGGTCCTGCACCAGCGCCTGGTAGCCGGCCGACAGCGGCTGCAGCGGCCAGCCGAGGGCGTCGTCCGGGTCGTACAGGTTGATCCACGCGAAGGCCGGCGTCGGGCGCGCGATCGGCTTGATGTCCATTTGCCTGTGCGCGGCCACGAAGATCGGGATGTTGCAGCCCGTCGTGACGAAGGCGGCGCAGGTGGCGCCGGCCAGGAAGCGCCGTTCCCGGTCGTCCAGGCGGTGGCCCAGCGCGCGCTCCGACCAGGCGTCGATGTCCTTCCAGATGCCGGCCTGGACCGTGCCGCCGGCCAGCGCCTTCTGCGCATCGTAGACGTAGCTCGACAGCACCTGGCAGCCGAGCGAGTGCGCCAGGAACACGACGGCGCTGTCCGGTGCAAACTTGTGCACGCCCAGCAGCTGGCGCGCGATGGCCGCCTGCGCCAGTTCGTAGACGGAGCCGTCGATCTCCTTGCGGTTTTCCAGGCCGGCGGCGTCGCCGAAACCGAACAGCAGGAAGCGGCGCAGGTCGTCGTAGTGGATCTTGGCGGCGCCATCGATGCGCGCCCACACCGTTTCCTGGTTCGGCTTGAGGATGTCCTGGTAGTACACCGAGCGGAAATCGATGCGCGCGGCGATGTCCGCCAGCCGCTCGCCCAGCAACTGGAAGGTCTTGGCGGCGTAGTCGCGCGGCGTTTCTCCCATCCCATGGACGGCAATCAGTGCGGCACTCGGCATGGCATCCCCTCATGACAGATACGCCATTCTGGCACGCAGGCAAGGTCCGCGACGCACATGGCCGTCTTGCCAAGGATGATTGCGTGCATTAAACTCGATAGATTCCTATCTATTTCAACCCTAATGATGAGTGGACTACCCGAATACACGATGGACGAGCGCTTCACGGCCGCCGTGCACAATTGCGCGCGCATCTGGCGCCTGGCCATCGACAAGCGCCTGAAGCACCTGGGCATCGGCCAGTCCGGCTGGATGACGATCGCCATGATCGCCAAGGCCGCCGAGCCGCTGTCGCAGCGCGCGCTGGCCGACCTGGTCGGCGTCGAGGGGCCGTCGATGGTGTCGATGCTCGACCGCCTCGAGCGCGATGGCCTGGTCGAGCGCATCGCCTCGCCCACTGACCGCCGCGTCAAGCTGGTGCAGCTGACCGAGGCCGGCAGCACGGTGTTCGCCGAAGTCAAGAAGGAAGCGGGCGCCTTCCGCGCCTTCCTGCTGGACGGCGTCGATCCGGACGAGCTGGCCGGCGCCACGCGCCTGCTGGAAGCGCTGCGCAAGCGCATCGAGGACACGTTGTGAGCGCTGCGGGCGACGGCATCGCGGTACCCGGCCAGCAGCCGCTGAACCGGCGCATGATCACCGTGTCGATCATGCTGGCGACGATCATCCAGGCGCTCGACGGCACCATCGCCAACGTCGCCCTCCCCCACATGCAGGGTGCGCTGTCCGCCTCCCAGGACCAGATCACCTGGGTGCTGACCTCGTTCATCGTGGCGGCGGCCATCGCCACGCCGCTCAACGGCTGGCTGGTCGACCGCTTCGGCCTCAAGAAGGTGTTCCTGGTGTCGGTGGCCGGCTTCACGCTGGCCTCGGCCCTGTGCGGGCTGTCGATGACGCTCACCGAGATCGTCGTCTCGCGCATGCTGCAGGGCGTGTTCGGCGCCGCGCTGGTGCCGCTGTCGCAATCGGTCCTGCTCGACATCAACCCGCGCGAGAAGCACGGTTCGGCGATGGCCGTGTGGGGCATGGGCGTGATGATCGGCCCGATCCTGGGACCGACCCTCGGCGGCTGGCTCACCGACAGCTACAGCTGGCGCTGGGTATTCTTCATCAACCTGCCGATCGGCGCGGTCGCCTTCTACGGCATCTGGCGCTACATCCACGCCACGCACCCGGCGCGCCGCATCCGCTTCGACATGTTCGGCTTCCTCACGCTGTCGATCGCCATCGGCGCGCTGCAGATGCTGCTCGACCGCGGCGAGCAGAACGACTGGTTCCAGTCCACCGAGACCTGGGTCGAGCTGGTGCTGATGCTGCTGGCCGCCGCCTACTTCGTCGGCCACACGGCCACGCGCCCGGCCGGCCAGTCCTTCATCGACTACCGCCTGCTGCTGAACGCGAACTACGTCACCGGCCTCCTGCTGATCTTCATCGTCGGCATGGTGCTGTTCGCCACGCGCGCGCTGATGCCGACCATGCTGCAGGGCCTGATGGGCTACCCGGCCGCGCTGGCCGGCCTCGTGACGGCGCCCTCGGGGCTCGGCACGATGCTGGCGATGCTCGTCGTCGGGCGCCTGACCGGCAAGGTCGATTTCCGCATCCTGCTGGGCGTCGGCTTCGCCGTGACCGCGTTCTCGCTGTGGCAGATGACCGGCTACACGCTGGTGCTGTCGCAGTCCGACATCGTCTGGCCCGGCATCATCCAGGGCATCGGCCTGGGCCTGGTGTTCGTGCCGCTGTCGGCCGCCACCTTCGCCACGCTGTCGCCGCAGATGCGCGCCGAGGGCACCGCGCTGTACAGCCTGGTGCGCAACATCGGTTCCTCGATCGGCATCGCGCTGGTGCAGGCGCTGCTGGTGAGGAATACCCAGATCGCCCACGCCTCGCTGGCGACCCACGTGACCCAGGCCAATCCCGCGCTGCTGGACCCCGCGAGTGCCTACAGCCTGGCCACCCAGGCCGGCGCCGCCATGATCGACAACGAGATCACGCGCCAGGCATCGATGATCGCCTACGTCGACGACTACTGGCTGATGATGCTGCTGACCGCCGCCGTGATCCCGCTGCTGCTGCTGATCCGCCCGCCCAAGGCGTCCGGCGCCCCGGCCCCCGTGGACCACGCCGCCCTCGACTGACCCGAAGACCCGAAAGACCGAGACCCAAGTGCGACACCCTACCCTCCTTCCCATCGCGGCGGCTGCAGCGCTGGCCCTGCTGTCCGGCTGCGTCGCCGTGCCGCCGGACACCGGCCGCGGCGCCGGCCCCGACTTCGCCAAAGCGCGCACCGCGCCCGCGCTCCAGCTGCCGGCGGACGCCTGGCCGGCCGAACAATGGTGGCTCGACTACCGCGACCCGCAGCTGAACGCCCTGGTGGCGCGCGCGCTGGACGCCAACCCGACGCTGGCCGTGGCCGCCGCGCGCGTGGCCACGGCGCAGGCCGCGACCGCCGCCCAGCGCGCCGCGCAGGGCGCCCAGGTCGGCCTGGCCACGGGCCTGAACCGCCAGCGCTACTCGTCCAACGGCTTCTTCCCGCCGCCGATCGGCGGCGCCTGGTACAACGACGCCTCGGTCCAGCTGCGCGCCTCCTACGAGGTCGACTGGTGGGGCAAGCACCGCGCCCTGATCGCCGCCGCGCTGGGCGAGGAAAACGCCAGCCGCGCAGAAAGCGCGCAGGCGCGCCAGCTGCTGGCCGCCAGCGTGGTGCAAAGCTACCAGCGCCTGCAACTGCTGTGGGCGCGCCAGGACAACGTGGCGGCCCTGGCCGCCGTCCAGCGCGCGCTGGTGGCGGACCGCAAGGCGCGCATCGCCCACGGCCTGGCCGACGGCGACGCCCTGCGCGGCGCCGAACTGGAACTGGCGCAACTGGCCGAGCAGGCGGCGCGCCACGACACCGACGCCGCGCGCGAGAAAGAAGCGCTGCGCGCGCTGGTCGGCGGCGACGCCGACGCGCTGGCAAACCTGGCGCACTTCCAGCCGACGCCGGGCCAGGACGCGCTGCCGCGCACGCTCGGCATGGAACTGCTGGCGCGCCGCCCGGACCTGCAGGCCGCGCGCTGGCGCGTCGAAGCCCAATTGGGACGTGTGGCAGCCAGCGAAGCGGCCTTCCGTCCCGACCTCAACCTGGCCGGCGCCATCGGCCTGGACGCCGTCTCGCTCGGCAAGCTGCTGCGCTGGCCGAGCCGCACGCCGCTGCTCGGCGCCACGCTCGACCTGCCGCTGTTCGACAGCGGCCGGCTGTCGGCGCAGCTGGGCCAGGCCCGCGCCGGCCGCGACGAGCTGCTGGCCGAATACAACGACAGCGTGCTGGCCGCCGTGCGCGACGTGGCGCTGGAAGCGGCCACGCTGCAGGGCATCGCCCGGGAAGCCGAGGCGCATGCCGCCACCGTCGACGCCAGCCGGCGCCTGGCCGCCAACGCCGAGGCGCGCCAGGCGCGCGGCCTGGCCGACCGCGCCAGCGTGCTGCAGGCGCGCCAGGCCGTGCTGCGCCAGCACGACGTCGACCTGCAACTGCTCGACGCGCGCCTGCAGACCCAGGTCGCGCTGATCAAGGCGCTCGGCGGCGGCTACCGCGCCGAACGGCCTGCCGTCGCCTCCACCCAGCATACCGATACCGTGAAACCATGAGCACCGAGACCACCACCCCGAACCCGAACAAGCGCCGCGCCGTCCTGGCCGGCATCACCATCGCCTTCCTGGCCGCCGGCGCCGCCTATGGCGCCTACTACATGCTGGTCGCCTCCAAGCGCATGGAGACCGACAACGCCTACGTCGGCGGCAACCTGGTCAACGTATCGTCGCAAGTAAGCGGCAGCGTGGTCGAGATCCGCGCCGACGAGACCCAGCTGGTCCAGGCCGGCGCCGAGATCGTCAGGCTCGACCCGTCCGACGCCGAGGTGGCGCTGGCCCAGGCCGAGGCGCGCCTGGGCACCGCCGTGCGCCAGCAGCGCGAACGCTATACCGGCGTGGCCCAGTACGAGGCCGTGGTCGGCCAGCGCCGCGTGGCGCTGCAGACGGCGCAGGAGGACCTGGCCCGGCGCGCGCCGCTGGCGCTGGATAACGTGGTGTCGGGCGAGGACGTGGCGCACGCGCGCCGCGCCGTCGACGATGCGAAGGCGGCGCTGGCGGTGGCCGAGAAGCAGCTGGCGGCGGCGCGCGTGAGCGTGGCCGGCGTGGCGCCGGCCGAGCACCCGAACGTGCTGGCGGCCAAGGCCGACTACCTGGCCGCCTGGCTGGCCGCGCGCCGCAACGCCATCGTCGCGCCGGTCTCCGGCTACGTGGCCAAGCGCAGCGTGCAGGTGGGCAGCCGCATCGCCCCGGGCGCGGCGCTGCTGGCGATCGTGCCGCTGGACCAGTTGTGGATCGACGCCAACTTCAAGGAATCGGAATTGCGCGACATCCGCGTGGGCCAGCCGGCCACCATCGAGGCCGACATGTACGGCAGCAAGGTGACCTACCACGGCAAGGTCGTGGGCCTGGGCGCCGGCACCGGCAGCGCGTTCTCGCTGCTGCCGGCGCAGAACGCCAGCGGCAACTGGATCAAGGTGGTGCAGCGCGTGCCGGTGCGCATCGCGCTCGACCCGAAGGAACTGGCCGCGCACCCGCTGCGCGTGGGCCTGTCGGCCACCGTCGACGTCGACATCAGCCAGCAGGGCGGCAGCGCGCTGGGCATGGCGGCCACCCCGGCCCCGGCCTACGCGACGCGCGTGCTGGACCAGCCGCTGCAGCAGGCGCAGGCGGCCACGGATGCGATCGTGGCGCGGAACATGGCGAACTGAAAGGCCCGCATCAAGGTCGCGGGCCGGCGTTTTCTCCAGCCCGCTCCCGGAACGGCATCACGCCGTCTCCACCACCGTCAACGCCCTCCCGCTCCGGAACCACGCGCGCAGGTTGTCCAGGGTGAGTTGCGCCATCGCCGCGCGCGTCTCGTGGGTGGCGCTGCCGATGTGCGGCAGCAGGAGCACGTTGTCGAGGCCGAAGAAGCGCTCGTCCACGTTCGGTTCGTCCTCGAACACGTCCAGCGCCGCGCCGGCGATCGTGCCCTGCTCCAGCGCCGCCAGCAGCGCCCCGGTGTCGACCAGCGAGCCGCGCGCCACGTTCACCAGCCAGCCCTGCGGCCCCAGCGCCTGCAGCACCTGCGCGTCGATCATGTGGCGCGTCTCCGGGCCGCCCGGCGCCACCACGATCAGGATGTCGGAGTCGTGCGCCAGCGTCTGCAGGTCGGCTTCGTAGCGCCACGCCAGGCCCTGGTCGGTGCGGCCGTGGTAGGCCAGCATCACGCCGAACAGTTCCAGGCGGCGCGCGATGTCCTTGCCGATCCGGCCCATGCCGACGATGCCGACGTGCTTGCCGGCCAGGCTGGTGCTGAGCGGGAACGTGGCATCCGGCCAGCGCCCTGCGCGCACGTAGCGGTCGGCCTGCGGCAGCCGGCGCAGCAGCGCCAGCAGCGCCCCCACGCACAGTTCGGCCACCGCCGCGTTCAGGACGTTCGGCGTGTTGGTCACGACGATGCCGCGTTGCGCCGTCACGTCCAGCGGGATCAGGTCGTAGCCGACGCCGCAGGTGGAGACGATCTCCAGTGCCGGCAGGCGCGCGATCAGTTCCGCCGGCACCGCCAGGTTGCTGCGCGTGATGATGGCGCGGATCGCGGCCGCGCGGTCCGGGTCGCGCTCCAGTTCCTCGGGCAGGATGCAGTCGAATTCCGCGTCGATCTGGGCCTGCACCTCGGGCACGAAGGCCCCGATCTGCAGCAGCCCGGCCTTGGCCCCCGTCATCGGCCCGCGGCCGCCTCGGCGACGGTGAGTTCGAAGGTGGCCACGCCGTCCACGCCGCCGCGCACGCGGTCGCCCGGTTCCAGCGCGCCGACGCCCGACGGGGTGCCCGTGAAGATCAGGTCGCCCGGCGCCAGCGTCACGAAGCGCGACAGGTAGGCGATGACGTCGGCCACCGGCCAGATCATTTCGTTCAGGTCACCTTCCTGCTTGACGGCGCCGTTTACCTCCAGCCAGATGCGTCCCGCGGCCGGATGGCCGGTGCGGGCGACCGGCAGCAGCGGCGTGCACGGGGCCGACGCGTCGAAGCCCTTGGCCATGTCCCAGGGACGGCCGTCCTTCTTGGCCACCGCCTGCAGGTCGCGCCGGGTCAGGTCCAGGCCGACGCCATAGCCCCAGACCAGGTCGAGCGCGCGTTCCGGCGCGACGTTCGCGCCGCCGGCGCCCAGCGCCACCACCAGTTCGATCTCGTGGTGCAGTTCCCTGGTGGCCGGCGGATACGGCAGCGGCACGTCCGTGCCCAGCACGGCATCGGCCGGCTTGGTGAAGAAGAACGGCGGTTCGCGGTCGGGATCGGAACCCATCTCGCGCGCGTGGGAGGCATAGTTGCGGCCGACGCAGAACACGCGGCGCAGCGGGAAGGCCTGGTCGGAATCGGCCACGGCGAGGGCCGGGGCGGCGGGAGGCGTAATGACGAAGCCAGTCATGCTTATCCTTGTAAAGACGGTTTCCGGATGCGGCCGCGCCCCGGGTCGCGGGCACGGCGCATCGGACAGCCTAACACAATCGTCGGCATGTTCAAGATGCAATACGGCGATTGGTATTTCCCAAAAGAAATACCCGGCACCGCGTCCCGACGCCGTTGACCTGCTACTTCAGCGCGACCCTCGCCGGTGTCGCCGGCACGCGCGCCACGCTCCCGTCCAGCTTGAACACGGCCACGGCCGCCGCCAGGCGGTCGGCCTGCTCCTGCAGCGCCTGCGAGGCGGCCGCCGCTTCCTCGACCAGGGCGGCGTTCTGCTGGGTCACGTCGTCCATCTGCGCGATGGCGTGGTTGACCTGCTCGATGCCGGCGCTCTGTTCCTGGCTGGCCGCCGAGATCTCGCCCAGGATGTCGGCCACGCTCTGCACGCTGCGCACGATGTCCTGCATGGTGCTGCCGGCTTCCTGCACCAGGCGGCTGCCGGCCTGGACCGTGTTGCTGGAATCGTCGATCAGCCCCTTGATTTCCTTGGCGGCGGCGGCCGAGCGCTGCGCCAGCGAGCGCACCTCGCCGGCCACCACCGCGAAGCCGCGCCCCTGCTCGCCCGCGCGCGCCGCCTCGACGGCGGCGTTCAGCGCCAGGATATTGGTCTGGA